>JACQIA010000063.1 GCA_016198705.1 Candidatus Aenigmatarchaeota archaeon | reverse complement strand
TGCAGCAGTGCCTATACTTTCTGCATTATTGCCGTGATATTGAATCTACTTTTAAGCATCAAGTGCAATAATTAACTGAAGTGATAAGTTGCGGGTAATTGCCGATTTTCATCTGCATTCAAAATATGCTAGGGCAACTAGTAAAGACATGGATATAAGCGGTCTAAGCAAAGGTGCAAAAATAAAAGGCTTAAATCTGCTAGGGACGGGTGATTTTTGTCATCCCCGCTACTTTTCAGAACTTAAAAGTAAATTACTAGAGATTTCTGGTACTGGAATTTTCATTTACGATGATGTATATTTTATGTTGACATGCGAAGTAGGAACGTCATTTATTTTAGACAATAAAATCAGAAGGGTGCATCACATACTCCATGCACCAAGCTTTGAAATTGTAGAACAAATTAGTGAAAAATTGTCAAACTACGGCAATTTATCCATAGATGGTAGGCCGATGCTGAAAATGTCTGCGGCTGAATTAGTTGAAGCCTTAATGAATATTTCTAAAGATATAATGATCACAAGCGCCCATGCATGGACTCCATTTTTTTCTGTTTTTGGAAGTAAAAATGAATTCAATTCTGTAGAGGAATGCTATCAAGACCAAACAAAACATATTTTTTCTCTGGAAACGGGATTGAGTAGTACTCCAGACATGAATTGGAGATTATCTAGCTTGGATAAATTCACATTGCTGTCAAATAGCGATAGTCATAGTGCGAATCCATGGCGGTTGGGTAGAGAGGCGAATGTTTTTGAATTAAATAAATTAACCTATTGGGAAATTATCGATGCAATTAAAAATAAAGATCGCTCAAAATTTCTATCCACTATAGAAACGAATGCTGAATACGGCAAATATCATTTGGATGGACATAGAAATTGTAATGTAAGTTTAGAGCCGAAAGATACAAAAAAAATAAATGGAATTTGTCCTAAGTGCAAAAGAAAATTAACCATAGGTGTTTTGAATAGAGTTGAGGAATTGGCTGATAGGGAAGAAGGCTATGTTCCAAAAGATGCTATCCCTTTTAAAGCCTTACTGCCGTTATATGAAATAATTTCGTTTGTTACTGGTGTTAACCAGTTGTATTCTAAAAAGGTTATAGAAGAGCAGAATAAATTGATAGATAGATTTGGAAATGAATTGAATGTGTTGCTTAATGTTAGCAGAGAGGAATTGGTGAAAGTTACCAGTGAAAAGATTGCAAATGCAATTATTAGGGTTAGGGAAGGTGATGTAAAGTTCATTGCGGGCTATGATGGTGTATATGGAAAGCCAGTTTTTAATGGTGAAATAACTAAAAGAAATTATATTGGACAAAAGACTTTGTCAGATTTTAAGGGTTTGTAGTCTACTGGCAGGACGCCACCCTCACAAATATCTGAGCTCGGTGGAGAATTGGGTTCGATTCCCAACAGACCCATTTTAAATTTCAACTACACACTTGTCTTTAGTAAAGTAACAGAGGTCTGTGTGTCTATAAAATAATTATATTCAAGTTCAAGGTCTAATGTCGCAGTAATCGTTGCTGGTGGCACAGTTGAAAATGTAGCTCTGCAGCTTAATACTCGGCTCTTCCCGCCAATTAGCCTAACATCAGCACCAGATGGGTCACATGTTATTGTTGCACCACTACCAGTTGGAGTTACTTTAATCTTATCTATCTCATCAGAAGCTGCATCAACACCAGTACCAGAAAATGCTCTTCCACCACCAACATTCTGTATTTCTAACTGGAACGGTACTTCGACATTTGAACCAGATTTTATAGTAAGCAGTTTTCCTCTAACAGACACAACAAATGGTCCTGATGTCGTCGCAATCGTCGCTGTTGATTGCTGGTTTGGATCTGTTTTTATTACTTCCCTTGTTGCGAATTTCAACAATATTGTAGATGTCGTAGTATAAGGATACAATACCCTGACAGTAGGTGTGTATGTTATAGTTGTGTCTTTCTGAGGTGCTGTCAATGTGGTGTCTTTAAAGAATTCTTCACCTTCTTCGCCTCTCGCTGGATCTGCTCTCCTCAGATCAGTATCTATTGTAACAGTTTTGCCGGGTGAACCACTAGGCACAGCCCAATCATCTAATCCTAAAATTTGTATTTTTGCCGCACTGGTTGCGACACTAACATCTCCTACATTTTTAACAGCCATCGTAAACACAACATTCTCTCCGCCTTCCACCTCGGGTAGTTCAGGGGAAAAACTAGTTATTATTAATCCTGCAGTTCCTCCTCCGCCAGTTGTGGTAGGCTGTCCAATACACCCCGCCAATACTACTGCTGCAGCTAAAAGAAATATTTGTAGCTTCACTTGCATCTAATACATTATTTAGTAGAAAATGGATTTAAAGATGTTTTAGGCTGCTTCCCTTACAACTATATTTTGACTCCTTGCGAACTCAAAAGTATAGAAAAAGCTAACTTGAATTATTCCTAGCTTATAGCCAAAAATATCGTTTTTAATATTTGAAGCTTGTAGATTGCAAGCATATTCCTTGTTAACAAGTATGTCATATCCAGCTTTTTCATTAATCAAATAATTTTCTCCTTTAATTTTAGCGGGGATAAAAGTTGGGCAACTTATAGGGTTTTTAATAACCTCTATTTTTTCTAGATTCGAGCAATAGTCATATTCAAAAATGGTGGTGGGAAGAATGTTAGACTTATGCTGTAATTGCTCGCCGAAAAGTTTGCATGTCTCTTGATTTCTTTCACTACTCAATTTCCACGAATACTCTTCTATTTTTGGTTGCTCATTTTGTGGTATTGCTACCTCCAATTGCGTTAATTTAACAATAAAATTATCATCACCAATATTTAGCTTATCATTAGGAGTAGTCGGCGTCCCTGCTAAAGCACTTCCTAAATATTTTAACTTAAACTTTATATCAAAAGGCTGGTTTGAAATAGCCCAGCCTTTAGTTGGCGGGATAATATCTACCAAAAAAGGTCCGAAAGACGGTTGGCTTTGACTAAACTGTACTGGCGGCTTTCTGATGGTTTTATCGTCTATGATTGGAATAAGTGCTTCTCTAGTGCCATTGTATTGGTATTTCACTTTAACTTCGATGTTTTGTGAGCCTGCACCACCGACTTGGAATCGTGCGGTAACTTTCCTAGCTTCCAAAGATTCCAAATCTTTAAAAACACATATTTTCGTTTTATCATCTTTAAGGGCTGAAAGCTCACATTCCTCAAACTTAAAATTCCCGCCTATGACATTGGCACTACCGCTAAAATCAACAGTAACCTCATTTACTTTTCTATCACCGTTGTTTGTTAAATCGTAACTAATTGTTATGACACTATTTTGAATAGGCTTTGAATTCGATACTTCGAAATTTTGCAAAGTTATTATGTCATTCTTGAATCTGATAGGTTCCACTGTAGTTGTGGGCCCAAAAATTTGGGGTGAGAAAAACAAGAAAAGTACAGCGACTACCACGACTGCTAACAAAATAACTGTTTGGCCTTTTCCCATAATATAAATCTGAATTCAATTAGTAATATTTATGGTAAGTTTAGAGGAGATAGTAACCTACTTTACAGATCCGACAGCAGTTGGATATACACCAGAAAAAACGCTAATTTATGCTTTATTGCTAGTAGTGGCTGCTTCATTTATTTTTGAAATATTGAAAAAACTTAAGATAAAAGTTGATTATAAACTGGCAATCAGCGTTATCCCATACGTTATTCTAGGCTCGATTTTAAGAGTTCTGCAGGATGCTAAGACATTCAATTCTTATTGGCTGATAACCCCAGGAATATATGTTTTTGTTTTTGGAATAGCTTTCACTGTTTTATTATTTTCGATTTTAGTAGAAAGGAAATTTGGTATACGTTATTTTAAAACACTGTTTGTTTTAGGGCTTTTTGCAATTGCATTTATGTTGCCTTTACTTCATTTTGTAAATCTTAAAGGTTTTTTCTTAGTTTCGTTATTCTACTTGCCATGGTTGATAATCCTTTACAAAATAAAATGGAATGCAGCTAATAAATTTGTAACAGCTGCACAGATGTTTGACGCTACTTCAACTTATGTTGCACTCCAATATTTTGGCTACTATGAACAGCATGTAGTTCCCTCGCTTTTCATTAACATTTTTTCACCTGCATCTTTCATATTTCTGAAGATTGCAGGAATAGTAGGAATCCTTCTGATTCTTGATAAATTTTCGAAAGAAGAAGAATTTAATATTTATTTGAAATTACTAATTGGAATTTTAGGCTTGGGTACAGGCACCAGAGATTTCTTGAGATTGCTGGCTTTAGTTTAACCTTTGTAGAAAACTGTTAATACAGCATTCGAAACTGTATAAGAGGCCTCATTTTCGAAAGAGAATAATATACTATTGTCGGCTTCATTCAATATCAGCGGATCACCAAAGACATCTTTATCAAATTTCTCGTCAAATGAAGTTGCAGATGGCCTTGATTGAAATGCTACCTGGTCATTCAACTTTATAGTCAATTCTGGTAAGTTAGATGAAAAGTCGTCGACCTTATATGCTAGCCTCAAGCTATCAAAATTAGAAACTTCTGTTGACTTTAACTTGAACGAAAGTTCCTTGGCAAATGAGCCTTCCAAGTCTACAACAAGCTTTGCACTTCTCAGCTGGTATAATGTATTTGCCCAGAAAACGAGTCCCGGCGTGTCTGCTTTTATATTCACAACATTAGCCTTTTTCAGCATCTCTTTTTCCAAAGGAATAACTATCTCACCAGACCCAACCTTTTTATTGAAAACCTCATTATCGTTAAAAGTAACAATTAAATTGCCAAGTTTGTTTGCATCCTCTACAACTATGTTTATTGACGCTCCCTGCAAAATCGAAAGTTCCTTGTCAGTAATGCTGCCTACTAGGTTAACAGACCTTTCAGAAAAATAGCCTTTATTCACTTGCACATTTTGCCTTGAATCCAAATCCTTGCTACTGGATGTAAAGCCGACAAAGAAATCCCCAAGCTGGACGCTTCTTGATTCCAATGCCCTGATAATTTCTCTTTCTACTGCTACATTGATTGGAACAGTTTCACTCCCATCTTTAGAAGAAACTTTTATACTTCCCTTATATGTTTTTATCAAAGCATTTTTCGGAACACTAAGCTTTACATCAACCAAAGTAAAGCCAGCTACGTCAAAGTTATTTTTTGTAAATTTCACCCAATTGGCTATATCACCAGACGCTGAGAGTTCTACATCAGTCAATTTCTTCCCAGATATGTTTAAAGTAAAAGTTTGCACGCTTCCGGGAGTTGTTTGTATGTCTATAGACGATGGGAAAACTTTAGGTGGAAATTCTGTAGGAGTAGTCCAAGCAATCATCAAAATGGCTATGAGAATAACACCAGCAAGCAAAACAAATGCGAACTCGTCCATAGCGCCTTTAGTCATGTTATCTAAAATTAAGTTTGCCTTTTATACAATATACATTTATCGCTTTGAAATTCAATAGCCGGGTTCTTTTCGCAGTTGCTGCTTCTTCAAGCTTGTCAGATAACCTGTGACTATGTTTCTCATCTTTTTGGACTTTATTATTATCAGCTTATCAACTACTGCCTTGTTTTTAGAGAAATCATCAAAAAATTGGCCGTCATACTTTTCGAACAAATCTTTGCCTATTGTTTTTACAAAGGTGGTTTTTATTCGTCCCATTTAATCACGGAGTTAATCGCTGCACATTGTAAAATGTGACATCGCTTTCTTTGTCAACTACGGCCCAAACTAGTGTTGCTCTTATATTATGCGCTAGTCTAACTGCTCTTGACATCTCAGGCAAAGAAAATGCAGATTCTTCTGATACAGGCTGTACTATCCATTTTGTGTGCTCATGCGGTGCTTTAGGGCCTCTTATGAGTTTTACACCTCTCTCATAAACTCTAAATACTGTCCCAAACTTAAAACCAGTTTTTACTAGATATCCTCTTTCTCTCAAATCCCTATACACATAGTAAGAAGGCTGGAATAGATTGACGGTTTTTATACTTAGTTCGAATATGCCTTTGAAATCCAATTTTTTCTTCTTACTGCCATCTTTTTTAACAACCTTAAGTTTCCCTTTTTCAACAAGATATGTCGCTTCTACAAGTTCTAACTCCAATCTATCAGGCGTTTCTTCTGGCTGGGGTTTACCGTATCCAGACTCGTCATAAAGGCCAGCACTATCAGTGCCCCAAATTATTACCCTATTCTCCAACAGTTCTCCTTCGTAGATTTTTTCAACCATAGCAATCTGTATTGTTATAATTCTTAATCAAGGCTTAAAAGGTTGAAGAGATGGGACAGAGGAGATTTGAACTCCTAACACATCGCTCTTCAGGCGATTTAGAGCCGATTTAACATCGGTTGCTCTCCCGGATTGAGCTTACAGCACCTTAAGTGGTACTGTCCCTTACTGTCCCTTACTGTCCCATCCAATAAACTTATTTAATTCCCAACCTGTATTTAAATCCCTCTTCAAGAATAAAAAGCAATAGACCTAATACGACTCTACTTCCAACTACTACCCCTCTTTTTTCATTATAGACAACCCTTACAGGAACTTGTTTGATCCTAAGTTTTCTTTTGATAGCCTCCACAAACATCGCATTCTCCAAAATATAACCGCCATGCAATATTTTGCCCATAATTTTCATAGATTTTTTTGTCAATGCCATATATCCACAGTTGGTATCTTTGAAATTGGTGCCAAAAAGTAGATTGAATGCAGTTCTCCAAACAAAATTTCCTAAATTATGTCTGAACGGTACTATAGACCAATTTCTATACCCAGTTACAAAATCTGCTTCTCCATTTTCCAAAGATTTTATTAGTTTAGTAGCATCTTCCGGATAATACTGCATATCTGCATCCAAAATAACTACATAATCCACTTGAGGATAATTTTTAAGAATGTATTTGAAGCCTGTCTTGATTGCCTCTGCCTTTCCCTTATTTTTATTGTGACTGATTAAAGTCAATTCCATATTTTTAACAATATCTGCGGTTGAATCTGAAGAGCCATCATCCACAACAATTGGTTTTAAGTTTGGTATTTT
The DNA here is from genome assembly GCA_016198705.1 of Candidatus Aenigmatarchaeota archaeon. Taxonomy (GTDB): domain Archaea; phylum Aenigmatarchaeota; class Aenigmatarchaeia; order CG10238-14; family SCSR01; genus JACQIA01. Next base: position 24,873 of record JACQIA010000063.1, on the reverse strand, counting down.
TTTCAAGCGCGTAATTAATTCCTTTATATTTTCTTCTTCGTTATATGTGGGCACTAACACTATATGCATAAACTCAATTCAAAGACATGGATATATTACTTTATATTTTGCAGAAATTAAATTGCTTGATATGGCAAAAGAGCAACAACCGACGAAAGAAGAGTTGGAGATATCTAGAATAAGACTGCCTAGAAAGCCAGAAGTCTTAGGCGTTGTAGAGCAGATGCTTGGTGGGGATAAGATGAAAGTAAAATGTGATGACGGGAATGAACGGATATGCAGAATACCAGGAAAATTCAGAAAGCGTGTGTGGATAAATCCAGGCGATTTGGTTTTAGTAGAGCCGTGGAAAGTGCAGGCGCATGAAAGGGGCGACATAGTTTTTAGATATACTTCAACTCAAGCAAATTGGCTAAAGAGAAAAGGTTACGTTAAGACTATTTTCATCGAATGAGAAAAATGATAGAATATATTTCTATACCGGAAGAAAGGATGGAATTGTTGAAAAGGGATAAAAACTGGGAGCGACAGTTTAAGAAATTCTCCGATGTAAAAGTTAGTTTAAATGAAGATATAGAAATTGCAGGCGGCGACCCGATAGCTGTAACTAGAGTAAAACTTGCATTTCAAGCATTTGGCAGGGGATTCGATTTTGACAGTTCTATGACTCTTCTTGATGAAGAATACACGCTAGAAATTATTGACATAAGCGTTTATTCAAAATCCAGAAATAGGCTAATGGAACTGAAAGGCAGGATTATCGGCACTGAAGGCAAGGTAAAAAATATCATAGAAAAGAAGACTGAAACTAAAATTGCAATCTACGGGAAAACTGTGGCGATAATCGGTAGATTTCAAGATGCAGACAAAGCGAAAGATGCGATTCACTTGATTCTATCCGGAAGCAAACATGGCACTGCATTGAGATTTTTGGGCTGAAACTTTAAATAAAACTTATTACCATTTAATATGAATGCAAAATTCTAAATGATTTATATGGCTGAGAAAATTGTTACTGCTGAAGATTTGGCTAACAAAATGCGGGAGGTGTCTGTAGCTGAATTTTTCGAAAAAAACAGGCATCTATTGGGATACGAAAATACTACTAAGTCTCTGTTGACAATTGTAAAGGAGGCTGTGGATAATTCTTTAGACGCGACGAATGAGGCTGGAATACTTCCTGATATAAAAGTTACATTGAGGGAGTTAAGCCCAGATAAATTTAAAATAATTGTAGAAGACAATGGTCCGGGTATTGTAGAAGAGAAGATATCATTAGCTTTTGGGAAACTTCTGTACGGGAGCAAATTCCATAGACTCAGGCAAAGCAGAGGAACGCAGGGTATTGGAATTTCTGGCGCAATATTGTATTCTCAATTGACAACAGGCAAGCCTGTAAGAATCATGTCAAGCACTGGTAAAGCAATTCATTCTGTTGATTTGCTGATAGATGTTCTGAAAAATGCGCCTATTGCTGCTTCGAAGAAGGAAGAAAGAAATCCAGACAAGTGGCATGGGACAAAAATAGAAATGGAAGCTGAAGGTAGATATATGGAAGGCAGACAATCTATCCCAGAATTTTTGAAACAGACGGCGATTGCAAATCCTTATGCTAAAATTGTTTATGACGGCCCAAATGGGAAGGTGACTTTTGACCGTGCTGTCAAGGAATTGCCTATACAACCGAAAGAAATAAAGCCTCACCCATATGGAGTAGAACTGGGTATTCTAAGGAGGATGGCTACAAACACTCATGCAAGAAATTTGGTGGGATTTTTGACAACTGAATTTTCAAGAGTCGGAAGATCCTCTGCAGATCAAATAATAAGATTGGCAAAAGTCGAAAACAAAAATCCAAAGGATTTGACGCATGATGAAACGGGAAGATTGCATAAAGCTATACAAATGGTAAAACTTGTTTCTCCGCCTACAGACTGCCTTTCGCCCATGGGAGAAAAAATAATCGAGGAGGGTTTGAAAAAGGAGCTAGAAGCTGAATTTTTTGTTGCGGTTACTAGACCCCCCGCAGTTTACAGAGGGAACCCATTTCAGGTAGAAGTTGGGTTGGCATATGGTGGCAAACTTCCAACAGATTCTACCGCTCAGCTAATCAGATTTGCAAACAGAGTGCCTTTGCTGTACCACCAATCGGATTGCGCAACCTCTGAGGCTACGATAGATACGGATTGGAGGAGATACGACTTCCAGCAATCGTCTGGCCAATTGCCACAAGGCCCATTGGTAATTTTAATTCACTTTGCATCTGTCTATGTTCCTTATACATCTGAAGGGAAACAAGCTATTGCAGATTATCCTGAAATAATTAAGGAGATAAAACTTGCGCTTCAAGAAGCTGGCAGGAAATTATCTATTTATGTCCGTCAAAAGAATAAAAGACGCGATGCGCAATTGAGAAGTGAGCTGTTTGAAAAATACATTCCGGAACTTGCGGAGTCTTTGGAAAAGTTGACTGATGTTAAAAGGCAGAAGATAATTGAAGACCTTGAAAAAATTATTAAAAAGGGTGTGAAAGGTGAAAAAGAAGCAGGAAGTTGAAAAAAGTCTGAAGAATTTAGGTGGGAAGGTACTTGGAGATATAGACAAAGGTGAAAATCCTTCTATAGATGTTCCAATAAGAACGCTGTCAAATGTAAAGTTTGATGTAGAATCTCAAATGATTAAAATGGGCGGGTCGCTAGCCAAGAGATATTTTTTCAATGTCGGCCATGTTAGAAAATTCGTGCAGACCATAGAAGCCGCTGCTGTTGCAAAAGAATTGATAGATGTTCAGAAGCACTTGAGCCTTAGAGAAACTTTTTACAAAATGAAGAGGACGCTGCCAAATTCTAATATCAACTTGGTTGATGAGCAGGAAGAATCGAATGCGGCCATAGAAGATTTGGAATTGATAACAGGAGCGTCCAGAGAATTTTTGCACATAAATGCAAATAAACTTGGGTCTGTGGCAGGGAAGGTGGTTGTAGAAGATAAAGGCGACACCATAGACTGGAGCAAGCTGGGTTCTGGTGGGTGGGCCATTCCAAGCAATGTAGAGGAGATTATTTTCAAAAAAGTTGATGCGAAGTTTATAATTTATTTGGAGAAGGCTGCAGAGTGGGAGAGATTGCATGAGGATAGGGTTTGGGAAAAGTTGAATTGCATAATTATTTCTTCTCAAGGTCAGGCAACCAGAGGCATCAGAAGATTGCTGCAAAGATTGCATGTGGAACATAAACTTCCTGTATACATTCTTGTAGATGGAGATCCGTGGGGGGCTTACATTTATTCAGTTATCAAATATGGGTCGATATCCTTGGCGCATATTTCGCAAGAGTTGGCAATACCTGGCGCTAAGATGCTGGGGCTTACTGCTGATGATGTTGTCAAGTATGAGTTGAAAAGGCATTTGATAAAATTTGAGGAAGTTGATGTCAAGAGGTTGGAGCAGGTTAAAAATTATGATTGGTTCAAGGACAACAAAGAGTGGCAGAAGCAATTCAAGCTTTGGAAAGAATTGAATGGAAAGGTAGAATTGGCTGCGCTGTCTTCGAAGGGTATAACTTTCATATCGGACAAATACATACCTGACAAGATAAAACACAAGGAATGGCTGGATTGAGTTATTCTAAACGCTTAATTATGTGGTAGCCGAACTGTGTCTTTACCAAGTCGGATATCTGTCCTTTCTCCAGTGCAAAAGCTGCTTGTTCGAACGGTTTTACCATGACTCCATGTCCAAACCATCCCAAGTCTCCGCCTCTTCTCCTGCTGCCGTCTATTGATCTCGCTTCTGCTGTCTTGGCGAAATCCGCGCCTTTTTTCAGCGCTTCTAGAATTTCCTGCGCCTCGGAAAACTTTTCTACAAGGATGTGTGCGCACCTGATTTTTGCAGCCATAACAACTTATTTAACCATTTTCTTATAAAAGTTTTTATATGCCACAGTAGCTCAGTCGGTAGAGCAGCCGCCCTGTATTTTATTGACAGGTTAGCGGCAGGTCATGGGTTCAATTCCCATCTGTGGCTCTCATGGCGATTACCGACATCTTGCTTGTTTATTCAATGTTGGCTGGAATTTTCTCTATTTCACTCTTTATTTTTACGCTATTCTTTGAGAAGGATAAGAAGAAGTCCAAAGCTCTAATCATATGGGCTGTGCTGTTTTTAGCAGCATCATTTGCTGCAACTGAATATGCATTTTGGCTGGAAGGGGTGTATTTGTTTGATTTGATTTTCAAGTTCACTTTTCCACTGATATCTTATTTCACTATATGGTTTGCATTTATAGTTTGGCTGTTTGAGAGCAGGAAGGAAAGAAGCATTTGGATTATATTTGCTATTGCTTTGATCATTCTTACTATAGTAGCCTTGAATTGCCCGAATTGTATAAGGATTTAAAATTGCAATAAATTATTAGTAGCGAGGGGTCGTAGTATAACTCGGTTAGTACATATCGGACAGATGATAACTATAAACCGGCTCCAGTAAAGCATTGGAGCTTTGATGACACCGGTCAATGCGAGTTCAAATCTCGCCGACCCCACTTAATATCTTTTCAATATTTCTATAACTTCCTCGTCAGTAGTTTGTCCAAAATTTAGATAATGCATGCTTATTGCATAATAAGGTTCCAATGGCTTTAGTGAAATCACTTCGTCTACCATATTAGAAACTTTGTTTATAAAATCAGATGGTGCTACAGGTACTGCTATAACAATTTTCTTTGGTTTTTGCTTTTTGATGAATTTAACAGATGCTATGATAGTATTGCCTGTAGCCACTCCATCGTCAACTAAAATTATAATTTTGTTTTTCAATTTTGGAAAAGGATTATTGCCTCGGTAAGTTTCCATTCTCCTTTTTATCTCTTTTATTTCTTCTTTTACTTTGCTTTTTATGTAATGTTCACTTATGCTGTAATCTCTAATAACATCTTCGGCTAAAGAAATTGAACCGTCAGGGGCTACGGCACCTATTGCAAATTCTGGATCATCAGGTGAGCCTATTTTTCTTGGAACAACTATGTCCAAATTGGCATTAAGTGCCTTAGAAATTTCATTGCCTACTATAATTCCGCCTCGAGGTATTGCTAGAACTATTGCATCTTTTCCTCTGTATTTCATAAGTTTCTCAGTTAATTGTCTGCCTGCATCTACTCTATCTTTGAATAACTCCACATTTTTATTACGCTAAATAAATTTGTATATATGGAATCTTTGGATAAAGTAGTTGAAACTATTAAATCAGTTAAAGTTCAAGGTGCAAAGGAAATTGCGATATATGCACTAAAGTTTCTAAAAGAGTTCTGCAGGAAGAACGGGTTCCAATTAAAATTTGAAGTGGCTGCTATGATTTTAGAGCGTGCCAGACCTACTGCAGTAGTATTGTATAATTGTCTTGAACTTTTGATGAAAAAAAGAAGTATCAAAACTATAGATGCTCTTTTAAAGAGGCTTGAGCTATCAACAGAAAAAATAGCAAGAAATGGAAGTAAATTAATCAGGAAAAATCATAAAATAATGACGCACTGCCATTCTGGCGAAGCCATGGCTGTTATTACACATTCATGGAAACAAGGCAAAAACATTTCAGTAATTGCAACTGAGACAGAACCTTTGGAGCAGGGAATCAAGACTGCAAAGGAATTGGCTAAAGAAAAGATTCCTGTCACTCTGATAACCGATAATGCAATTGAACACTTTATGAAAGATGCTGATATAGTGTTAGTTGGTTCTGATTCGCTACGAAAAGAGGGCACTATAAATAAAATTGGAACTAGCTTGTTAGCACTATCCGCCAAACACCACAGGAAACCATTTTACGTTGCAGCTAATACCTTGAAATTAGATAAAAGAAAGAAATTTGTAATCGAAGAGCGCCCATCAAGAGAAGTCTATAAGAATATCGATGGTGTGAGAATAAGAAATCCTGCATTCGATGTCACTTCTTGGAAATTTGTTACTTCGGTGATAACAGAGAACGGAATTAAAAAGCCTGGACAAATTGTGAGGATGATAAAATGAGTGAATGGTATTTGGATTTTGTTGATTTGAATCATAAACCAAGTAAAGACGATTTGATTTGTTTGTTTAGAATTGAACCGGCAACAGGATTTTCAATGAAGGAAGCGGCTGGTAGGGTTGCTTCTGAAAGTTCTGCAGGGACTTGGACTGACCTTTACAAACTGCCTGAAAGGATTAAAAAAATAATGGCTGTAGCATTTGAAATTAAAGGCAATTATGTAAAAATAGCATATCCTATAGATCTGTGGGAGAAAGGCAATGCTCCTCAATTGTTGAGTGGAATTGCAGGCAATATCTTTGGTATGAAAGCGATTGAAAATTTAAGACTCGTTGATGTTTCATTGCCAAAAGTTTATCTAAAATCCTTCAAAGGACCAAAATACGGAATTAAAGGTATCAGAAAAATTTTAAAAGTAAATAAAAGGCCTGTTACAGGTGCTGTACCAAAACCGAAAATTGGTTATAGTGCTGAAGAACATGCGAAAATTGCTTTTGAAACATGGATGGGTGGTTTTGACTTAGTGAAAGATGACGAGAACTTAACATCAACTTCATTTAACACATTTGAAAAAAGAATTAAGTTAATGGCAAAACTAAGGGACAAAACAGAAAAATTAACTGGTGAAAGAAAATCCGCATTGCTTAACATCACAGGTGAAACAAAAGAGATGATTAGAAAATCGGAATTACTGCATGATTTGGGATGGGAATTTGCAATGATTGATGTTGTTACTGCAGGTACAGCAGCTGTTCAAACATTGCGTAATGTCTGTGGTGATTTAGGTTTAGCTATACATGCGCATAGGGCAATGCATGCTGCTTTTGACAGAAATCATAACCATGGAATAACAATGTACTTTCTGGGAAAAATTATGAGAATGATTGGCATGGATCAAATACATGTAGGCACAGTAGTTGGGAAATTAGTTGGCAGTAGGCAGGAAGTTAGTAATGTGGCGAATATGATTAAAGCCTCAGAAGTAAAACAAAGTAAAGAAATGTTAGAACAAGGATGGCATAACACAAAACCTATGTTTCCAGTTTCATCTGGCGGCATTCATCCGGGATTAATTCCAAAAATTATGGAAATCTTAGGAAACGATTGTGTGCTTTTGGTGAGCGGGGGTATTCACGGTCACCCTAAAGGAACTAGGCAGGGAGCTAAAGCTGCCATGCAAGCCATAGAAGCCGCAATGAATAGAATTTCACTCAGTGAATATTCTAAATCGCATAAAGAATTAAAATTAGCGCTAGAGAAATGGGGATATTCTACACCAAAGTGAAACTATGGCAAAGAAAAAGTTAAAACCAGCTAAAAATCTACGCATTATTTTAGCTTTGCTGATTATTGCAATAATCGGAATTAATATATATTTCATGTCGAACTACAAACTGCTAAGCGAAAAGCAGATAATTTACACTCCAGGAAAACAGAGTGATGAAATAAAAATTGAAGAACCAGAACTTAAAAAGAATATTATAAAAATTTCAACTGACTGCAATACCGATATTGATTGTTCTTGGAAAATAACCAATTGCTGTACAGAGAATGCTGGCGGGTATTGGCAATGCATCAATAAAGAATCACAAATAGAATGTAATGAATTGGTGTTGTGTCCGCAAGTTGTATCAGCCAAACCTGAAAGAGCTTGCTCGTGTGTAGAAGGTAAGTGTTCTGGATGAAATTCAAAGTAAAACTATTGGGTGTTGAATCTGGAGGGAAACCTTTTGTAACTCTTAGCAAGGATGATAGTGAGGAATTGGGGATAAAAAGTTCTGGCAGAGTTAGGATCCAATCTGACAGCAAAATACTAACCGCTATAGTGAATGTCTTGACAAAAACTGTGCCAAAAGGCATAATCGGGGTTTATGATGAGGTAAAAAGTTATCTAAATCTCAAAGAGGGGATGATTATAGAGGTTGATGTGGCTAAGTTTCCAACCTCACTTCAATACATTAAAAATAAGCTTAAAGGCAGGGCGCTTACAGACGAAGAAATTTTTGAAATTGTGAAAGATACTGTTGAGGGGAATTTGAGTGAGATAGAAATAGCATCCTTTGTTACTGCATTAAACAGTGTTGGATTGAATCTGTTTGAGGCTGCTAGTTTAGCTACTGCAATGGTCGAGACTGGAAAGAGATTGCAGCTGAATAAGAAAATTGTTGCCGATAAGCATAGCATAGGTGGTTGTGTTGGGGATAAGACTACTATGTTACTAGTGCCGATAATTGCCTCCGCTGGCATTACTATACCAAAAACTTCGTCTAGAGCCATTACATCTGCGGCTGGAACTGCTGACAAGGCGGAAGTTTTGATGCCTATTGATTTGGATGTGGAAGAAATAACGTCTGTGGTTGAAAAGACGAATGGTTGTATAGCATGGGGGGGAGCGCTAAAATTAGCGCCAGCTGACGACATCTTTGTTCAAATAGAATATCCATTGGCGATAGACCCGTTAATGCTTCCTTCGATAATGGCCAAGAAAAAGGCTGTCGGGTCTACGCATGTTGTTATTGATATTCCATCTGGTAGAGGGACTAAAGTAAAAACCATTGGCGATGCAAATCTATTGGCAAAAGATTTCATAGAATTGGGCAAGAAATTGGGCATAGAAACCAGATGTGCAATCACCTATGGTGAACAGCCTATAGGATATTGTATTGGTCCTGCGCTTGAAGCGAAAGAGGCATTGGAAGTTTTGATGAGAGTTAAAAGATTGCCTGACTTGATTGACAAAGTTACAGATATAGCCGGTATTTTGTTTGGTATGGTTGGCAAGCGTGGTGGTAAGCAGTTGGCGATGGATATTTGGAGCTCGGGCAAGGCTGAAAGCAAGATGAGGGAAATAATCATGGAGCAGGGGGGAAATCATGATGTAAAGCCTGATGATATAGAAATCGGTGAGTTTGGGCTGGATGTTGCTGCTGATAAGTCTGGATATCTGCTTTGGATTGACAACTATAAAATATCGGACTTGGCAAGGGCTGCTGGTTCTCCAAAGGACAAGGGAGCTGGGGTAAAGCTATTCAAAAAAGTTGGTGATAGTGTGAAGAAAGGTGATAGGTTGTTTACGGTATATGCTGAAAAGTCCAGGAAATTGGAGAGGGTGAGAAAGTTTTTGGAGGAGGAAATTGTCATTGGCGTTGGGGATAGGATGGAGATGTTGATTGAAGAAGTTAGGGAAAAACCTCTAACTAAAAGAGCCTTTATCCTTGAGAGATGAATTCAGGACTTATTTACCAAGTAATATAGTTATAGTTGATACGTTGAACTTTCCTTTTTCTGGATCGTCTTTTTCTTCTGTTCCAATGTCAATGCTTCTTAATTGAACGTCGTGTAGGAATCTCTTTCTGACTATTTCTGCTACATCAACCGCTGTGTTTATGGACCTTCCTCGAGCTTTGATATGGACTTCTTTTTGTCCGTTTGAGAATTGGGTGATTGCTGCGAGTACGTAGGCCATAGGTGGTTTTTTTCCAACCAAGATGACATTGTCATTAATTTTCACTTGCTCTTCCATCGTTTCTACACCTCCTAATTGTCAATTTTTGTATCAGTGAATTGCTTATTGTTATTTAGAAGGTAACGTTTAAAAGCTTTAGGTTAATATTTGAGGAAGTGCAAATTTTAATTTAGATATAGATGATTTCAATTATAGCACAAGCAAGAGCACCTGCACCAGCCGCACCAACAAGAGGAGGCGCGAGGCCAGCAGCTGGTGCTGGAGCTAGACCCAGAACAAGTTCAGGACTTATAGTTGCCGTAGTATCGTGGATATTGGTAGGTGTAGGAACAACGATAATTTACGGTTTCTGGCAAATGTCCTGGTTGTTTTCACTTCTAGAAGACGTTATGAATGTGCTAGTCCCAGGCAGAGGTACTCTTTTCAGATGGTTGATGCTTATTGTATTTTTCATTTTAGCTTCTACGGTCTCTTTGGGTATAGGAGGTGGTAAGAAGTCGCAATTCCCTGACCCAATAACTGGAAAGCCACTTATGGTTTATCCAGAATTGCCTACTGTACTATTCAAGATAACTCTCTACTATATAGCTGTTATAATACTTCCGATCATGTTTGGTAAACCACTTATTGCAAACTGGGTTGTACAACCAATAATTAACGGATTAGTTTCTATAGATCAAACTGATGTTGCGGTTGCCATTGTTACTGGTGCGCAAAAAGCTGGTATGGATATAAATTTACCAAGTGTAGAAGCAGAAAAATCAATAGAAGATAGATTATGCGGGGGATATACAAAATTTGATGAACAGGGCAATGTCATTAAAGGCGGAAAGCAAATTGATGTTGGTATAGAGGCACCTCCATGGAGTTCTGGAGGTTCTTTCTACAGGGCAACTCTTACAATACAAAATTTGGCCAACGAACCTCTGAAAGTCATCGTCAATAAAGGCCATTCACCTATATTTCATAAAAAAGGCGATGAGACTACTACGGTGATAAAACAAGCTGAAGGGTCGTTTATAACTGGAAAGGACAGAATTGAAGAGATAAGTGGTAAAGATATAGACAGGAATTATTTATTGACTCCTCTGAATTGTTTGGAGCCGAATGGTTGCGTGGTAGAGCCTGGTTTGGATAGAACTGTGGAATTGATTAGTTCTGAGAAAGTTTCTTTTAAAGACAGAGCAGTTGCCACTTTAAATGTCGAACTGAAGGTAAGCTATGATAAAGATGAGAAAGGCAGGGGAACGGGTTATTTATTACTCTTCAAAGACAGGCAGGATGCTGTAGCAAGACAGAAAGATTCTAATTTCAAAACTAACTATTGCCCGAATACTTTTTCTGGACCTTTAGACGTCGTAGTCACGCCTCCGTTTTACACAGTAGGGAGTACAAGTGATGGCGGGGATGGCTATTTTAAATTTGTTACGGAAGAACAATGTCCAACAGACATAGAAGAATTTAGAATAGAAAGAGGGTATTGCATTCAGAATGTTAAAAATGTAAAAGTGAAACTGGTAAATACGGATGAAAATGCTGAGATAAAAGTCAGATCAATAAAAATATTGCCATTCAAGGTAGGCGGCGATTTTCCAGAAGAATATACGAACATTGTTAATGGAAAGCTTCCGATTGAAGTTACTTTAGAAGAAGGTGGAACCGGATTTGGGAATTGCTATTTAGAGAGCTTGGGGACAACTTCAAATGGTATAATTTTTGAAGACGAGAAAGGTGTGCCTAGTAATCCTTTAGAAGCGGTAGCACCTATCCTAAAAGAACATACGTATCTTTGCAGATACCAAATAAACGACTTCCCGCCGGGCTTTTCGGATTATCGCATAACTGATTTCAAGGCGTATCAATTCCAAGCTGAAGTGGAATATGATTACATAGCAACATTCACAAAAGGTAACATACTAATGGAGAAATCAACGGGCACTTAAATTTCCATTGAATTAATTTTTTATTCTACTCATTTCCGCTAATAACATTAAAATTCAATTGAACGTTTCTCATGTCAACTGTGGAATCGTAGACTGGGTATTTGTTATTTAAATCAATCATTTCAACCTTAACTTTTGATGAACCAAAATACGAATAACTGCATGTTACTGCAGCTTTTCTATAGTATTCGTCACAAACGGTTTTGGTTGTCGTACAAATTTTGCTAGGATCTGCTAAAAGTTCTTCCTCTGGGCATGGAACTTCTGTTGTCTCTGTATGTGATATTTTACAGTCACATGCTTTATCTTGTGGCCCATATTCTACATCAGAACTAGTAACGTGAGTTGCCTTAATTTCTTGAGAACCTATATTGAGCTCAATGTTATTTTCAATTCTTTCCAAAGAATTTATTTTGTTGTCGATATTAAATTTAAAATCATTATCTATATCACCACATTTGTTTGATAATTCACCTTCGCAGTTTATTTGATTTTCACACGCATTAACTTCTATTTGTCTGCATTGTTCTGGTATCAACTTTTCTGCATCATATACCGCCGTCCCTATGGGATCTTTGTCTACAAATTCACTTTTACCTGCTTCAAATAATGTTAGAGTTCTGATTGGAATCAAAACGAAAACAGTTGCCTTATCTGTCAATTTATAAAAAGTTGCTTTTGAGACTATTAAATTATTATCATTACCATTTTCATCCTTAGATAAGGCACTGACATATTCTCCATCTTCCTTTTTTATTGCGTCAATTTTTGTATAGTCTGCTGTTTTTATTCCTTCCTCTGCTAAAGCTTTTGAATATTCGTTTAGAATTACACGTGTTCTATCTGCTAAAGTTTCCACAAAGTTTGAAGGAAACCCTGTTATATCGCCATAATTCCTCCACGTTAACGGTGCTTCTAGACTGCCACCATTTTTTGCTACTTCGTATGATGCTTGATAGTAGGAATATTGCAATGCTGGCTGCAAATTTTTCTTTAAAAGCTCCATGATGTTTATGCCTTCTATAATACTTTGCTGCTTAATCCCTCTCTCTTCGGTGGAAAGATTGAGAAGGAGGTTTACAAAGAAGGCCCCAAGCCCAACAAGAAGTACAAAACTCAGAAATCCAATCACATGAAATATGGTCATTCCTTTTTTCATTTTATCACGAGCTTGATGTTTGTAACCAGATTTTTTGGAAGATCGTTGGGATTGTAAGGCAAAACTACTTTAAATTCCGCCTTGTTTCCGCTTTCTGAAAGCCCTTTGCATGATTTCTCCATTTTAATAGTTCCAACTTCGAATTTGTAGCAATTTACCATCTTGTTCAAATCGTCTTTTAAAAAATCCATCTGCTTATTTTGCAACAAAACATTTTCACTAATAATGTCTATAGTGGGCTTATTTTTTTTATCGGCATCTGAATTTGTAAGAGACAAAACTGTACGCAGGACATCATGAGAAGATGTAGATAAAATATTTGTTTGGTATGATTGTGCTAATTTAAGTTGAAGGGGTAGTTGAGCGACAAGCAAAAATACTCCCAAGATTGCAAGAAGTATAAATCCTAATGCAGTGTCTAAAAACCCCATTTCAATCACTCGCTTGTTTGTGTAATAAATTCATAGGGTATCACATTTACGTACATTTTACCTAGTCCGACATAACCACCAGGATATCTAATCGCTATTGGGAAATCTTTAGCACCGATCTTTGGTGATCGGACATAAGATGATTCTAGAAACCCAATTTTTTCCTGCTCGAATTCCATTGCTTCTTTTATTGGTTCTCCTTTTTCGTTTTCCAAGGCTTCAATTTTAATGTAATGCATATAACCCAATTGAGCTCGGCTCAGCAGGTCATCATCTTGGTAACTATAGGCTCCAAATAACTTTTCAGGAGTAAGAGCTTTTACCTTAGTATAATTGATAATGCCTCTGTGCATGCCGTTTTCATCTACAAAGGCAAGCAAGTCAGAGCTTAAAAGGATCTGGGCATAAGTTATTCGTCTATTGTCAGAAATTTCCACCTGTCTAAGAATGGTTTCTGCATTCAATTGCAGTCTCCAATGGAAAAATACAATTGCTATAGCAACCGCGGCAAAAATAAAAACTAAAAGTACTCCAACGAAATCTTCTCCACTTAACCCCTTTCTCATCTTTCAGCCACTATCCTTGTGACGCCATCAACTCTAGAAATTACAAAACTAAGCCCGCTTTGATCCGGCAATTTCCCAGCATCGAATGGAATTGAAAAATTAAATTCCTTCCTCGAATCTTCGCCTTTAACAGTAATTATACGATTTTCTATTGCGACACTACTTCTTTTATCAGTTTTATAGTCTATGACAATATCCCCTGCAGCAGCATTAGTCAAAGAAATTAAGCTTGAAATATCTAAAGCGACTATTTGGGTTGTTGTCCTTTTAGCATCCTCTAATATCTGTTTGGAAATCTTGTCAAGCGCAACATAGCTCACAACACTGACAACCACAAAAGACAAGAATACTAGAATAACTCCAGTTACCGTAAGATCTCCTTTCATAATCTATATTTACCTTTTGCTATTTTACTATTGGTTCGCATTGGTCTTTTGTTGGTCCATCACTGCCTATATCTTTAAGGAACTGGCTGCAATCTTTTGGGTCTTTGTCGGCCCATTTGTATGGTTTGTCAGCATATCCTTTTGCTAGCCATGAAGTGCAATAATTGAGAAGTTTAATAGTGCAGGTTGTTTGGCTGGCTTCCAGACCTGCTATGTTAAGGAAACCAAAGATGATTATTATCGCGAAAAATAAGAATATCACAGTGGTTATTAGGATGAAAATTGTGTGCACAGCGATTGCTTTCATACTTTAACTTTATTTTATGATTAATTTAATTGATGCTAAACAACGGTTTACTTTTTTACTGAGATTGGGTTAACCGTTTCCTGCACTCTTTGTCTTGAGTACTTTCAGTTATAAGTTTAGATTTGAGTGGCTCACAATCTTTGCTATTTTTCTCTGAAAAGAAGTCAGCACCCGCTCCGCCAGGTTGGCACTCAGGGCCGTAATTGCATACAGACCAGAAATTACAATATGAAAGCAGTTTACCTATGCAAGTCTGTTCTGATATAGTTCCGGTAAAATTACCACTTTGAACAAAGAACAAATATCCAAGCAATACTATAACTATTACACCTAAGACGATTGCAACTATATAGCCTACCGGAATCTCGCCTTTAGACATTAAATAGTAATTTCTCTACGAATGCTTTAAAGTATGCACAAGTTAATTCTATCTTAAGCATCTAGTTTTTCCATCTCTACTTTCTTTGCAAGTGAGTCCTGTATTGCAGTCATCGGCACTATTGCATTCTTCGTCTAAGCCTTTCTTTGTTGTAGTAGGACTAGTAGTTGTGCCTTTACCTAAAACTTCATCACATTCGCTTCCAATATTAGGACCTGAAATTCCTACATTACTACATTCTGGTGCATATGTCTCCCATCCGCCACTAGGCTCAGTTTGATAACCGCCTCCCCGCCATACAGTGCAATAAGTCGATAATTTGTTCTGGCAGGATTGTTTCTGTAAATCTCCAGAAGAAGAAAAGAATGCTGCGCCTACCAGAAAAACAACTGTTATCCCTAAAATTATTGCAATGATATACGGAACTGCAATGCCTTTCATACTATCTTTATTAAATTTTGATTAGATGGCATATAAAGTTAATTCTTGCAAATGGTTTTTATTGAGCAGGTAAGAATTCTACCGGAATGGTTTCTTGGATACCTTTGTATTGGAATGTAACGGTAGCAACACCTGGTGTGTCAGAAATTATTTGCGCACTGCAAGAGAAATAATGAACATTTCCAGATGGTTCGCATCCTATATCATCTAAAGTGCCCAAATCTGTGGTAAATGTCACCTCATCTTCTTTTATGCCAGTAACAATTATGCCTTTGTCGTCTAGCAAAAGGGCGGAAACTATATGTAAATCAGCACCATTAGCCCTAACACCTATCTCCTGTCCATTCTCATCAACAAAAGTAGTGTTGCCTAATTCAACTGTTCGGATGTTGTTGGCATTAAACTGTTGGCATTTACCACCAACCTCACCTTTATTCATTTCTGTCCCATAACCCTCTGGACAGCCACATTCCCAAGGATAATCGATGAACGAACCCTTTGTATTTTCTACTTTGCAATAGGCTGGCTGGTTGTTATTTACTCTTTTATTGGCGCAAGTGCCAGGAAGGATAGTATCACCTTCATTTTTACACACGCCAAATTCACTCCAACTTTTTAGATCAGCGATTGATGGTAACTCGTACAACTCCTTGATATCTAAGGACTCAACTCCCCAAATAATTAATGCGTTTCCTTCGCCGCCTACAACATCTAACGCTCTACTAAAGCCTTTGAACTCAGGATTGTCTTTAGACACGCCTCCTAATCGCGCTTCTAGTGAACCGCATTGTTCTTCCCAACAACAACCAGGTTGTAAGAGACAAACATCCTCTTCAGTCAATTGATTGCAGGATTTTGGTGCTGGTGAAGCTGTACAAGTATCTTTATCCCATTTACATCCTAAATCTTGTACATATCTTGTGATACCGGCAAGTTGACCGTACTCATCGTATCCGCCAAAGAAGATTTCACGGCCACATGTGTTTTTATCTCTGCCCTCACATGGCTTAGCATCCCCTCTACAATTAGTTATTGTTTGGCTACCGCATACCGCTACATAATCAGATGTTCCTGTTCTGAACCTAGCACCGGCAATAGAGTAAAAGACACCCTTGGTAAATCCTTCAATGCCACTATAATCTCTAGCCCATATGTAAATTGGGGATTCTGTTGAGGGCTTTAATTCAGCGGATTTAATTATTCCAATTTGTCCGCCGAATAACTCTGTTAAAGCACCCGCTCCGCCTCCAGCAAAAAATAGAGTTTTTGTTTTTGTGCCTGCTTTTAAAGCAATGAAAGCGGCTTTAAAGCTGACCTTGGCAACCGCAGCTCCTGGCACCAAGAAAGTACCTACTTCAACTCCATATTTGGCTAAATCCAATCTACCTGAGCATGCAGCAAACCCTAATGGCTTGACCCCAGCGCCTACAGATTCTACTGTATCAGGAACTAGCACTTCCCTATCGATGTATAGTATTTTCTTATTACCTACTAGTTCCCTTGTCCAGCCCCCACTATCACAAACATTAGATGGTGTTTGTACTATACACCCAAAATCATCCAAATCATCCGCTTGAATTATTGTTCCAAGACCAGTTTCAAATGTCTGGAATACTACTGGATTTATTCTAGAGTCATCGTTACATATTTTATCTAATTTTGAGTTCTCACAAAAATTTTTATAACAAGATACTGAACCGCTATTCCAAGTTATGTCATTACTTTTTAGACTGCCGCATCCGTCAAAACATCGGGCTTCTGCACACAGGATTGCCCTTTCTAAATCATCTCCAGCTTTTTGTGCTGCTAGTTTTTTATTAAAGCCGAATGGGTCAAAGGCGTTTGCTATTTTTTCTTTTCCAAGCATTATAGGCACAGCAACAACTACAACTACAACTGCTAGAGCAAGAATAACTAATGCCATTACAGTAAGACCTTTCATAATTAGTATTTGAATTTTATTATAATTAGAATGATTATTTAGTTGCAGTTACAGGATTTTGTGAACATACTACAGCTCCAATATCTCCCTTGGCCAAACCAGCCGACCTCTCTAGGAAAGAAGGCTCCTTTTTTTCTGCCCAAAGATAATAAGTACCAAGCTTAAGTCGGCACTCAGTATATTTACCTAAAATTTGTGTGAATATTGCGTTATCCTCCTTGCATTCGTTTTTGTCAACAATAGCCTCTTCTAAGGTTATTGGACTTACAACAATATTGGTAATTCCAGAAGCTGATGTCGAATATGTTCCTACTTCACATTTCTTTTGAATTGCTATTGCGTTAATCGTCCTGTCTATTGGCTGAAGTTTTATAGAATCTTTAGCTTCGCTAGGTTGAAATGTTACTGGATTTTCCTTGCTTTCTTCCCCGCATACTTTACCATCTAATTTTAATTTCTCGCAAAAATCTCTGTAACAATTCTGTGTCCCGCCATTCCAAGATAAAGTTCTTACAATAGCACTACCGCATCCTAAACTATCGGCACATCTATAGTATGCGCATGCAATTGCATTCTGTAACGAGGCGGTTGCATCTTGTTTAACTCTTTGGTCTAACTGTTTTGCTTCGCATTCTTTTCCGCCACCAAAAATACATGGTAAGTCAAATGATGCATCTGCAGATGCTGTGCCTTTGAAAAATACTGCGGTCAAGCCAAGAAAAACTATAACACCAATAACTAGCAAGACAATTGTATTAACTGCGCCTTTTTCCATTTTTAATTTTACAGCATTTTTCGCTATCATTTTTATCATGGTAATTTGCATATTGCCCAACCCTTCACACCACCTAGCAAATTGTTGCAGAACCAATCCTTAAATCCTTTGGTTATACCCTCCAACCCAAATGACGCAAATTTCAATTGGCCGGAAAAGAAACTCCATAGCAATGCTAATGCAATAACCGCAATGACCATAAGCACAACAGTCTCCACACTTAAAGACAATGCCCCCAATCTTTTGGTGTCTCTATCCATAATAATTATTTAGAACTCCAGCATAAAATTAATGAGACTTACTTATCCCCAATTGTAATTCTCTTTTCGATATATTCCTTGATAATATTATACAGGCCTGAAGAGAAGAATGCAAGAATAAGTATGATTAGAATCATCCCAATGATGAACAGTAGCATAGTCCTGTGCATGCCTTTATTGTTCATCCAAATACCCCAGCAGCTGGAATTATGCTAGCAAACATCATATAAACACCAAGTAGAGTCAGACTGTAAATTATAGTAGCCATACCCAGTGTTTTGCCAAGATTGAATTTTCTCAGCAAACTTTCTTCGCCATTGTTCATCGCGCTCAAGAATATTGCCAGAATACTCACCATTTCAATCATGTAAATTCCAACAATCAATTGAAAGTAATGGGTAGGGATAATTTGGTCTATGTTTATAATTGACGACAGAATTCCTCCACCGGCTGCTTCTACAGCTCCGCCGCTAAACAATGACGATTGCAAAGATTCTATTGATTGCCTTAAATTAACTAGCATCTGCATTACCATCGCAGCCAAGGCAACAACTATGCCTGATGCCAATGGCGCCAACAAATATGCCTGTATTTCCATAGTCGACGTTGTTTCTCCCATTGTCTCCTTCAAATCTTCTTGGACCTTATGCATATCTTTCAAATATTTTGAAATTGTAATCATTGCATTTGCAACAACACCCATACCTTTTTTGGAAATTTCCACCATCGCCTTCATTACAGCCTCAATGGTCTGCGAGGGGTAGTATCTTATAGCGCCAGTTCTTTTATCCAACACAGCCTGCTCCAAGGTCATTCCAAAAGTTTCAATATTGTAAAGTATAGTTTCAAAGAATTTCGAAATCTTCAGCTCCTTAATTCTCGGTGTGATATCTTTTATCGCCCTTTCCAAAGGTATCCCCCTTGTCAGTTGCGTACCAAGTTGAAACAGGCCTTCAGCAAATTCATTTTCTATCTGTGCAACTTCGTTTCTTAGCTCCAATTTTTTGTAAGTGGTCATCAGCGTGTAAATAACTATACCACCAGAAATTCCCCAAGTAACAAGCATTGAATAAATCAATAGACTGAAGCTGAATATCTCAGTGGACTGTATCATAAAAAATAAACCAATGGAACTTAGCAAAACAGCAGTGACTATCGACAGAATAAATGGTTTGCCGTAAGGGTTTTCCCTGGAAAATCTAGGATGGCTTGAAATGTCTGGATGGTGGAATGAATAAGGCCTTTTCTCCATGTAGCTCTTCATCATTATGTAAACACTGAACGGAAGCAGAATGTCATATCCTATAGTTAACCAAAATGGTTTTATTGCATCTTGCAGGAAAATTCCCACTATTGGCAGGAATACCAAAGCCAAGATCGGCAAAAGTATTCCTAATGCATTGAAAACTGTAACAGGTGTTCTTAGGTCTTGGGCAAAATGTTCCATCCTTTCTTTGGTTCCATTCAAAATAACTTCCACAGCTTCGTCCAAGCTTCTCTCCAATTTTTCCTGAGACTCATATGAAGACAGCTTAATTAAATTGATAGCTTGTGTGAATTCGTCGTTGTCTTTCTTCCATTTTAATATAAAATTATCCAATGCGGCTGACATTGAATCGTACCTTCTGGTGTAAACATCCCAAAGAAGTTGCTTGAAATCCAAAGCCAAAGGACCTTTCAAGTTGCCGGCAGCAAATTTTATAGCATTCTCTATGTTTGGGGATATGCGCATTGAAATTGTAATGTATAATACAGAAAGTACCATTTCTGAGGTGGCTCTAATTTTGAATAGTGTCGAATAGTGCAAAGGATAATCGTACATGTAGAAGAATGCAATGAATCCTAAAATTATTGATAATGTAACTGCATCAGGAAAACCTAAAATTATTGCTATGACAGAAGGTATCACAAGGATTAAAGTTGATATTAGAATTGCGAGGGAAAAGGCCTGCTTAGGAGTAATTTTTAAATGGCTAAATTCTATGGCTTCTTGATATTGTTTCTCTATAAATTTTGGTGGTGGTATTGGAAGTATTCTTCCAGCCAAATGGCAAATTTTTTCATAAAATGCAAGCTTTCTAAAAACCACCTCGCCCCTTAAAAACTCTTCATACTCCCTAGTCAGCGGCATCTATATCTAAAATAAATTTTGTTTGTGGAATAATAAGACTTGACCTATGACTTTATTTTATCCCTAAACCAGTTATGCCATCTTTCGAAAATCATCTTGGAATCCAAGCTTCCAACCTCCTGCATCACATCTTGAGATATCAAATGGAACGCTTCATTGCTGGCAGTAACCCATTCTGCTTCCAATAGTTCTAACCTGCTCAACCTCTTTGCACTAGCAACCATTTCCTCGTTTATTTTCGCTCTCAATAGAATATTGTCCCATACCAAATCCCACGCCCCATGCCACTCCCTTACACGCTTGGCTATCTCATTCAATACCTCTGATTCACCATCAATCAGTGTATCTGTTGGCTTTAGTCTGTCTTCTTTGGCTGAATATTGCATCAATGGGACAAACCCGCCTTCATCCAAAGGGTCTTCCTTCCAGTGTTTCCTAACTTCTGTCAGTTCAGTGACACGCCTAAACCTATGCAATCCGTCAGGCGAACGCAACTGATTGCAGATAGTGATTAAATCCAAGGCTTTGAAACTTGTAGGAACTACGCCCAAATCATGAACAACTCTGTCATAAACACCGTAAGCCGATTCACCGTGTATAGTGCCAGCTACTACATTAGCCAAAGCGCCTATTCTCATTGCCTCAAATAGAGCTACAGATTCTTTGCTCCTTACTTCACCAATGATTAAGGAAGAATCGCCCAGCCTCAAAGCAGTCCTTAAAGCTTCGTCCGGAGCTAGTTCTGTTTCTATGTGGGTAATGACTGAGCGTGCTTTCATTCCCAAGATATTATAACCCAATTTCCTCATCAAAGTTATATTCAACTCTGGCGTATCTTCTACAACGCATATCCTAAACTTTCTCATTATCTCAAGCATCATCGCATTCAAAAGAGATGTCTTACCGCTACCTCTTCCGCCAGCAACCAGTAAAGCTCTGCCCCCATCAATGACAAAACTCATCAGTCCTGCGTATAGCGAATCGAAAAAATTAACATTCATGAATAGAGGGAATGTCCAAGGCTTTTCCCTGTGCCTTCTAAACGCAAACGCCAATCCTTCAGGCGATAGTGATCTTGTTATAGCTGCAACCCTCGCCCTGCCGCCTGGCACATTAATTTCTGTATCTAACACTGGATTAGCCTCATCCAATGGTCTTCCGGAATACAATCTAAACCTGGTAGCCCAAGCATCTGCATCTTCTTTAGTTGGTATCAAGTTGGTTCTGCATTCCTCGAAATCCGAATGGACAATTTCCACAGGTGTTGTGCCTATAGGCGAGTTGATGAACACGTCTTGGATTTTATCATCTGCTAGCAAAAGCTCCAGCACACCAAAACCAGCTGTATATCTTGCCAAAATTGTGGCCAATTCCTGTATATCCTTCGTAGATAGAACTGTGCCGGAATTTCTGGCTATATCCCTAATCAAATCCTTTCCTATGTTCATGAAAGTTTCTCTTACCCTCTCCGGTTCTTTCACCTCAGCTTCTGAAGGCTTATGCGCTGCCAAATATCGCCTAGCTGCATCTAAAATTGTGAACTTCTCCTCAGACAGCTGAAATTCTTGGGGAGTAACATGGTAGATTTGTCTAACTTCATTCGGCACTTTAAGAATTTCCACGAGCACATTCCCTTGGATTGTGTATTTGTCTATAGGTATTGCGCCTTGCGGATAAGCTAGCATGAAGCGTGTCAGCATGAAATTCGGTCTTACGATCGGTGTGAAAATTTCCCTGTAAAGCTTGCGGTCACCGAATATAAATCTTGAAATATTTGGTTTGACTTTCTGGATTAATGCGGTTTTTTCCATCATGCTTTTCATCGGCTCCAAAGCATGCGAAAGATAATGCTGGTGGCAAACCCCGCCGTCAAATTCCAATTGTTTTTTGAGATGGCTGATCAATGTGTTTATCTTTACATAAGCGCCTATCGGGTCTTTTTTCAAGACTTCCAAAACCAGAAACTGCAGTTCAGCCAATCTTTGCGGGTAGTATTTTTCACAACCGGGTGGGCCGAGATTTTTTATGCTTACGATCTTGTCTTCATTCAAGATTTTATCGTATGCTTCAGCTATTTCCCTCAACATTCTCGTCTGTTCTGTATCGTATTCGTATTCCCTTGTTTCAGCCAAAATTATTCTATTGGCATCCTTTGCTTCCAGAAGTTTGTCTATAACAATTCCCATGCAGGCGTCAGAATCTTCTATGCTCGGAGCTATAGCCCAATCCAAGCAATTGATCCTCAAAATTCCGTCTGCAACTGTATAGTCTATAGCCATCTATTTAGATTTATCTATTACACAAACAAATTCTTTATTAATGGCAGAAAAGGTTGATGTGCAGTCTGTTGTAACTGAACTGGTAAGAAGACTGAATGAAAGTGCAAGAAGAATTAGGTCTAGTGAGCAAAGAATTGAAAGGATGGAAACAAGTTTTTCTACATTGGAAGAAAGAGTGTTAACACAGTTGACTGATTTGAAGATAAGCCTTGAGCGGATAGGAAATAAAATATCCGCTGTATCTGATAAGATTATTTCTATTGAAACTGATATATCGAGGGTGAATAAAGAATTGGGCAAGACAGCGAGCAAATCAGAAGTAAAGCAATTGGAAATGTATTTGGAGATTATTAATCCGATAACATCAAAGTTTGTTACAAAGGATGAGCTGGAGAAAGCTTTGGAAGAAAAATTTGCCAGGAAGGCGTAGGTTTAATATTTAATAGAATAAATCTTATTAAGTGAGCTGATGGTTCAATTGCCGTTTCTAAAGAAAAAGGAGCAACCTGCAAAGAGCTTTATTTCGGCGGAAAGGGTCAATGAACTGGCAGGAAGGGGTTTTTCGGAGCCTGAGATGATTGATGTTCTAAGGAAAGAAGGCTACACGCCTGAAGCGATTGATAATGCCTTAACACAATCGATTAAGATGAATGTTACATCTGAGCCAAAACCACAATCAACAATAGAGACGAAAGATGATGGATTGCCGACGTTGGAAGAATTAACTCCAAAGGCTGAGATGCCGCAAATGCCTGAATCGCCTTTACCGCAGCAATATTACCAGCAGCAATATCCGACCGAAGATTATGTTGATTATATAGTTCAGTCTAGGGTTGCAGAGGTAAATGAAAAGTTGAACGAGTTTGACATAAGGCACCAGGAGATGGAAAAGAGGATGGAGTCTATTTCCCAGCAATTAAATCAATTATTGCAAACACGCTCTGGGGAGCATCAGCAGATTCTCAGCAGGATTGATAACTTTAATGATACTCTTAATGATGTCAATACCCGAATAGGTAGTTTGGAGAAGATTTTCAAAGAGACATTGCCAGCTTTGATAGAAAGTGTTAGAGCTTTGAGTAGTTTGGTTCAGATGATGAAGAGGGAAGCTTAACTATTTAACCTAAATTTCTCGATTTAACTGCTAATTACTGCTGTATGGTATCTACGGTTTCTTATATCATAACAGAAAGGTATTTAAACTTTAACTACTATTTGGTGATGAGAATACTATGGCTATGCAGAACCAACAACCTCACGCTATAAGAAGGGTGTTTAGAAATATAACTGATTATCTTTTTGGTCATGTGGAAACTGAGTATCAGCTAAACCAGCAAACAAATCAAATAGGGTTTGACACAATTGAACGCAGAGAGCGAATAAGGAACACTGTGGCTGGTGGAGTGACAGGTGCTTCATTAGGAAGTTTTGCTACTGCTGGTTTTCTATATCTGGGTGCAGGAGCTGCTTTAGCATATCCTCCTATTGCTATTGGTGCACTGACAGTTGGTGGACTAACTTATCTTTTATCAAAGGGACGTAAAGTTAATGTAGAAACTCCTGACCAAATGATGCAAAGAATTTTAGGCAATGAAAGAAGTGGGTTGGATTTTTACGAATCGCTTGTACTTTCACAGCCATATGCATTAGACCTTCGTGCTGGAATTGATGTTTATTCTAAAGCCATTAGTGGTGGTGAGGCTGAATTCACAAAACTTGACACTAAGGGTGAAATGGACAGCATATACAGATTTAAAAGACTGTTAGAAAGGTTTGAATTGGGCTTATCTGGATTATCTGACCATCAAGGTAGGGCACCTGTTAGAGTTTGGAATCAAAAAAAGGTTGTTACAGCAAGAAATGCAGTTATTATTGCTCGTCAAAGATTGTTAGAATTAGAAAATGCAGAAATTAGCTATAACGATTTTGTAATAGAGGTGAACAGACAAGGATTTAAGGATCCTACAAAAGCTGCTCAATATGGATATTACTACAGTTTGAGGGGAAGTACTATGAACACATTTTTCGAAACAGCTGGTTCGGTTAGAGATAGTATCAAAGAATTGGGATACATACTAAACTACAGTGAAGGTGCCTTGACACAATTGTTTATAAAATTCGGTCGTACCGGAAGTGGTTTGGCCGAATCAAGTGGAGTATACAGAAAGGCAAAAAGAAGCTACGAAGCTATTTTAAGAGAACAAAGTCCTTGGGAGCCTACACTTGTTGTGGAGGCTGGACCTCCTGTTAAAAAGCCTGCCAGACAAAAGAAAGCTACTAACGGGGGTAGAAGCGTCCAAGAGACCACTAAAGGTAGCTAACCGCCGGAAACGCAGAAACGGTAGTCCAAAATGGCACTAATTCATTTTCCTTTTAAAACAAAATCTCT
>JACQIA010000061.1 GCA_016198705.1 Candidatus Aenigmatarchaeota archaeon | reverse complement strand
ATTTATTTAAAAATATTGCTATTATCAATCTCTTGGGCATTGAGCATTACCAGTTGCACGACATGTTCCATAACTACCGGGGTTGGAATTACTACCTCCTCCGCCCCCGCCTGAGCTTCCACTACCACATTTACCTACCTCACAAACATCTGAATTGCTTGGTTTTCCACTTCCAGCCCAATATTGGTAATTACCTGTTGTTGGATTATAATACCATCTCACGTTATTTCCACTAAGTGCTGTATTTAAAATACTAGTAAACAGGCTATTCCGTAAGTTTTGATTTTGAACATTGGTATTAACATAGGAAATGTAACCATATGTTCTTGCAAGAGTTCCTATGTTTACTGCTTTGCTAGTAACAGTTAGAGTTGTTAATACGGTGAAATCTATTCCCGCTCCTCCACCTACACTTCCAGTTATACCAAATCCT
Organism: Candidatus Aenigmatarchaeota archaeon; assembly: GCA_016198705.1. Classification (GTDB taxonomy): domain Archaea; phylum Aenigmatarchaeota; class Aenigmatarchaeia; order CG10238-14; family SCSR01; genus JACQIA01. The sequence goes on along the minus strand of JACQIA010000061.1, from coordinate 6,380 downwards.
CTAGCATTGAGTTCAGTTGGTAAATCTACCCCTAGACTTCCATGTGGACCAAGCCCTAAAGAAGCAGTTCCAGAAACACCCATTCCTTCTAAATCCTCCAGTTTTTCTGCAAATGGATAAATGGTTGCTGAAAGCCCCCCTCCAACATCAGCTCCGTAAACAACTCCAGAGCCACCAGATACAAAAACACCTGCTTGCCAGCCATATTCTTGAGAGTAACTTACAGCTATTCCTAGTTGTGCTCCGGCTCCAAGGCCCATACCACCCTCAACTCCACCACCGACGGCTATAGCCCATTTTCCATTGGGATCAACATAAAAGTAAGGGTTATTTCTCACGTAGGAGTTCCTATTCAAATCTTGTGGGTTGTAAGCATTTAATGTAAATGTGTCTGGAACAATAAACCTGCCCCATTCCGACTTATATTGCCTTGCCTTAAAGTCATGCTCTTTGGTTAATTTATCATATTCTTTCCCAGTATAATCAAACCTTGTTGTTTCTCCGCCAATTATAGGCTCTCCAAACGGAGAAACAAAATTTGTTTCTAAAACATTTCCGCTAGAATCTGTAACAACATTAGCGGAGCCTATAATGTCTGGATGAATTGCTTGTTTATTTCCGTCTGCATCCCTTTGAGCAACCAAAACTCCATCCTGATAAACATAATGCTCATAGAAAGTGCCTGAACTATTTTTGATTTTGACAGTATTCTCGTTTACATAAGTAATTCTTTGAGCAACCTCATTGCTGGAATTATAGATTTTCTTGATTAATATCTTTTCTTCTATAGGATGCCAGACAAACTCCTCTAAAGTATTTCCACTGCCATTTTTTACTCTTACAAGCTGGTTAAGCCCGTTATACTCCCGTACAAAGCCGTCTCCTGAAACGAGATTTCCGTTGGCATCGTAAACAAGGTTTAGCTCTTCTGCCGCGATAACTGGGATGGATATGATTAATACAGCCATGAAAATTGCAGTTATTTTCAGTTTATTGCTTATTAGTTTCATGATATTGCAACACCTGTAGTATTGTCGTTAAGATTAGACGAATTTATCAGGAAATTCAATGGATATATCCCAGAAGTTGAAAAATTGCTTTGAACAACAATAAGAATAATTTACCATATCCTTATTGAGTCTATAATTGATTCTAATATATTAATTAACTTATCTACAAGTTGAGATTTTGGGAATAATTTTTTTGAAATAGATAACAAAATTAGATATATGACTAATAGTCCTAAAAGAAAAGTTGCTATTATATCAATGGCATTTCTATTTCCGAAAAATATAACACTAAAAAATCCGAATAGCCCATAACCTATAGCTAAAATTACTATCAATAGTAGCATAAATGTTTTCATACTTCAGTCAATATTGTAACAATTTAATAATTTTTCTATAAAAACAATACTCTTTTTATATGCTTTTTTATAATTCAAAAATTGTTTATTTAGTTGTACATACCCACTTACATTTTGTAATAGGGTTACCATTCACAATGGTAGTAGTGCAAACCTGTGTACAGGTTGCCCAATACCCAGGATTACCACCACCGCTTCCGTCACCACCGCCCCCTCCCTTTCCTGCTGGTTTCTCGTTATCTTCTTTCTTTTTAACTTGATTTACTAATTTATTTGCGTCTGGCAATTTATCATCCTTAATTCTATTATCTTCAAGGAGAATATCATCTTCATTTTCCTCTTTTTTTATTCCAGTAGTTGTAACTTGAGTCTCAGTTAGCTGTTCGTTACCTTGTAAATTTGCATTATCTCCAATTTTGAATGGACCTTCTTTAGCAGCATATGAATCCGGACTTAATTTAGCTTTATCAGACATCGCTAAGACATAATCTGGTTGATTTCTCAATTCCTCAAGACTTTTCTCAGCCGGATCCTCCCTTCTAGAAATTATATGTTCAAATCCTAATCCTGAAGTGTCTTCTCCTAATGCCTTTAAGCCTAACCTTATAAGAAGACTCCTAATTAGATTAATTATTAAATCAATAATAGCTGTATTATGCCCACTAGGGTCAATATAGCGGTAGGGATTATTCCTCTCAAAACTATACCTGTTTAAAGATTGAGGATCATAAACATCCTGTATCAAAGTGTCAGGTTTGTCCCACACCGGAACTGAGGGGTCAATCTGCCTAAATCCAAAGTCCAATCTATCAGTCAAAGAATCAAATTCCTTCCCCTCATAATCAAACCTAGAAGCCTTGCCGCCATCAATAATCTCCCCAAAAGGCGAATAAAACGTATTCTCAACGACATTCCCATTTAAATCAGTAATTAAGGTATTTGAACCTTCGTGGTCGTTATGCACAGCAATCTTATTGCCATCCGTATCAACCTGGGCTAAAATATTTTCTCCGTCTCTTACATAAACTTCATCAAATGTGCCAGAAGAGTTTACTATCCTTACGTATTCTTTATTCGGATAATATACTGTATAATTGTAAACTCCGTTATAGAATACCCTTTTTATCACGATTCTCTCTTCAATCGGATGCCAGAGATACGTTTCAGCTAAAGGACTGTCTGATGTATTTCCTAAGCGGACTTTTACAAGCTGGTTCAGGCCGTTATATTCGCTATAGTATTTTCCATCCGAAATAAGATTTCCGTTGACATCATAAATGCGGTCAAATTCTTCCGCAAACGCTACTGGAAGCATAACTATTAAAGCAGACATTAAAATTGCCAAAATCCTAATGTAGTTTTTAGCTATGATATGGCAACACCCGTTACATTATCATTTTTATTTGACGAATTGATGAGGAAGTTTAATGGGTAAATCCCTGATTCTGAGAAATTGCTCTCTACAATAATGAAAGCTTGGCCTGAAGTGTCTAATTCTAAGCTTTGCGTAGATGAGATGTTCTGTTGACTATTATCAAGCATCCATGAGATGTTTAATGGGTTGATATTATTTGTAACCAAAGCTGAAGTTACTGCCCATGAATCGTTCTGATGCAGATTTTCAAATTCATCAATTCCTATCTCTTTTATCGTAAACACTTCTGTTATGGAATCCTCCAGAACAGACTGATTATATAACTTAACCTCAACCTCTTTTTTACCTTGCCCATAATTTTCTTCTATGATAACTATTAGGGATTCATTTGTGTCCAAAATTGTAGTATTCTCTATTACTGGGTTGGAAACATTCCAGTAAGCAGTCAAATTTATCCAGTCATTTTGGATTATAAAATTGAAAATGCGCGTTGTGCCATTTTTGACAATGTTAAGGAAGTCCAGAATATCCAATGAGTAAAGCCTGATGTTTTCAGAGTAAGTATCAGTGAAATTCCCTGAATAAATTGTTATTTTTAGCGGCTTGACTCCTCTGGTTGTGAAATTGAATTCCTGAGTTATTGAGGTTGATTCTCCCTGAGTTAGTGTTATAGGAGCTGTGCTTTGGGCTGTCTGACCAGCTGCGGTTATGTTCCATTCAACATTCAATGTATTGAAATAATTTACAATCTGGAATTGAACTTCTATACCACTTTCCCCTTTCAAAGAGGAGTTATAACCCTCTACTGCAATACCGTTGAAATTAAAAGGTAAAGTTAAGCTTTGATTTCCATCGGTGGAATTAACAATACAAGTTAAATTATGAGATAAACTGCTTAATGAGTAGTTGTGTTCCATAACAACAAGCAAACCCTGATTGCCGGACATGTTGAAGGGGACTGTTGAGAAAACTCCGTTACTGCAATTCCATCCCCAGTTTTGAGAAAGCTCGTTTATGGTATTCTCTGCTGAGAATTGAGTAACTATCAAAGTCCCATTTTTCTTGATTATCGATAAATCATTCGCAATAGCGCCAAACAGCAGCTTTAGAATCTCATAATCGTTGGCATTTGCGCTTGATCTTCCGGTGAAATTTATCCTATAATCGCTTCCTTTAGTGTAATTATGCTCAACAATAACAAGAACATTATCCTTGACAGATAAGTTAAGTAGTTGAGTTGAATTTATTATGCTTCCATCCCCGAATCTCGCTGTCCAATTTACATTTGTTAAAGAATCATTCTTTTCATTCACCAAATAAAATTCAAACACTTTAGTCTTGTTTGAGCCATTAAAGTTGCTTTGCCTGTAAACATCAACTCCCGTATCTGTCTTTATGACTTTATGAGGAGCATGTACTGGGCCTTCTCCATATTTTAACGAGGTTGTTTCGGTAAAGTTTCTCACTACCTTCAGGATTCTTCCTATTGAGTCATAATGATAGACCCATGAGAAGTCATTAATTGTTACGTTTGTCAGCCTGTCTAATCTGTCATAAGACATTGAGTAAGTTCGGTTGTTTATTGAATCATTAATTCCTATTATGTTGCCGACATTATCGTAAGTATAGTTTAGCTGCTGGATGTTGTCTGTCTTAATCTGCATTAATCTTGCATTTTCTTTATCATAGTCAAAAGTTGTTATTCTGCTATTGAAGTACGTCCTGTTTAATGGGATTCCAAAAGCGTTGTAGTTTGTCTTGTTGATGAAATTGTTTATCCTGTCTAATTTTCCCATTGTGTTGTAATAGGAATCCAGCTCCGTATCATCAGAGAGCAATTTTTGTATTACCCTGTCGGCAGAATCATAGGTGTTGCCTGTTATGAAAGATTGATTTTCCAGATAGGCAATTTCCTTTATAACTCTTAACCTGTCATCGTATTCGTATTCGTAGGTTACATTTGGAAAGGTTGCGTTATGCAAAGTTCCTTGATACTGCTTGTCATAAGAAAAGATTATGTCTTCTTCTGTGTAGTTTTTATTTAGGATTCTATTTAACCCGTCATAACCCATTAAAATCTGATTGCCTTTATTGTCGGTTTGTTTAATGAGATTCCCGGCAAAATCATACTCATATTTCCAAGTGCCTAAATCAGGATCATCAAGCTGGATTTTCTGCCCCAAGGAATTATAAGTGAAATTAAAATTATTCCCTTCATTATCTCTTATTCCTACAAGTTCATCAGCACCATTATAGGAATAAGTTGTGTTGTAGGTTAAATTGTCTCCAATGTAGAAATCAGTATTATGCTCCTCGACAGCAATAATTCTATAATACGCATCTAAATAATATGTTTTGAAATTATTATTCTCGTCAAAGTCTTTTATTGTTGATTTATTATAAATTGTTTGCTTTAATGTCCCGTCGGGATTTGTGACTTTGGTTATCCTGGATAATGAGTCATAATTATATTTTGTTGTGTTGGTTGTATTGGAAACATTAGTTAATGTTGTTGTAGATGTTGAAAAATAAGGATTCTGCTCTTCTTTTACTCTGAATAAGCCGTCATAAAAGATATTCTTTACAATTTGCTGTCCATTCTCAGCAGGAGTTTTTATTTGAACTAAATTGGCAAACCCATCGTAATAATAATAAATGCCTATTGTATTGTTGGATGTTGTTTTTTGCGAAACCTTGATTATCTCCGGGGCGATGCCGTCGAAGTCATAGGTATAGGATTTTGTCGGCAAATTTGATGAATCGTACGGCTGGATTTCCTTGCTTATTCTTCCAAAAGTATCGTATTCATTGGAAAATGTGATTCCATTCCTTGTTGTAGACAGAATATTTCCTGTTGAAACATCATATTCATAATCAACTGCATGGCCTAATTCGTTTACCCTTCTGTCGGGGTAGGTATTTGTGTTATCTTTGTTGCCATAGTAATAGATAATTGTTCTGCCTAATGGGTCTGTCTGCCTGTAAGGGTTGCCAAACTCGTCATAGTTATAGTATGTGACTGGGTTGCCTGTTTCATCATCCAACCATTCCTCCTGCTTTGTGAGGTCGCCTTTTGTTAAACCAACTAATTTATTATCGTAGAAATATTTTGTTTCTCTTAATTTTGTGGAATTGTCAGAAGCCAGTAAAGTGTATTTTTTAACTTTGTCTAAAATCCATGCCGTACTATTATATACAAACTCATACCTTTCGTATTTTTCGTCTCCACTAATGGAAATATCTCCGAAACTTGTTTTAGAAATGACATTGGAATAGTTGTCATATGTATAAGAAATGTTTGTTATTTTTGGACTTTCAGTACTGCCGTCATATAAGTAGCTGGAAGCTAATATTAACTGCACTATTGATACAGATTCGCTGTTGGTTTTTGTTACATTATAATTATTTTCAGTTTTTGAGAAAATATTATTATTGGAGTCGTACGTTATTGTTAGAAACTCTTTTCCTTTCAAAGCATCTGATTGGTGGAAATAATGTACTATAGCAGAATTATCCGATAAGGTCTCATTTACAATGTTAAAGCCCCTGAACTCCGAACCGTTGTAGTCATACTTCCCAAATAAATAATTATAGGAAGTATTGCTGAAAATATTGAAATTGTTGCTTAATGAGTTATTT
>JACQIA010000062.1 GCA_016198705.1 Candidatus Aenigmatarchaeota archaeon | reverse complement strand
ATTATATGGTGGTTAAAAGGTGGTGAAAATGAAGTTCAAGAAAATTGATGGCAGATGCATCATCAAAATTTCCAAAGGGGAGAAGATTGTAGAATCGGTTTTGAAATTTTGTAGCGATAATAAAGTTAAGTCTGGGGCGTTCTACGGCATTGGTGCTGCAGATGATGCTGAGCTGATGGTCTATCACTCTAGGACAAAGAATTATTCATCAAAAGTTTTTAGGGGTGACATGGAGATATTGAGCATAATAGGCAATGTTGCATTTTTGGACAGCAAACAGGTGGTTCATGTGCACATCACACTCTCGGATGCCAATGGGAAGGCTTTTGGAGGGCATTTGAAAGAGGCTGTGGTTTCTGGTGCGTGTGAAATAGTTTTCATTGAATTTAAGGCTGGACTGGCTAGGAAGCACGATAGCGAAACTGGTTTAAACCTATTGGACATATGAGATGTATGTTTGAGTGCAAGAAGTGCAAAGTTGTGTATGTGGATTCTAGTAAGTGCCTGATTTGTGGCAGAGTTGATTTGCCTGAAGAAGCACAAGATGTAATTCCGTATGTGATGAGGGACCAGCCTGTTTAAAGTTTAAATCTGGGGTGAAAGGAAAAGTTGTTGTATTGAGAGAATTATCTTAGGATTTAAATGACTGATAGACATTAAGGTTAAATATTAGGAAATTTAAATAAGGTAATGAAATTTAATTCATATTTTGCATCAATACACGCATACCTTTGCGCTGACGGATATGTAATTAAAAACCCTGAAAATCAAAAGCACCATTACTATTACATCGGATTTAGAAACACTAATCTAATTCTTTTAAATGATTTTCAGAAAAAGTTTTCTAAGGTATTCGGTATAACACCAATTATCACAAAAGATAAAGACAGATGCAAAGTCCAAAACAAAGAACTTACATTGAAATTAATAAAAGAGTTTAAGTCATTCTATTCAGAAAACTGGACTTTACCAAATATATCAAAAACTCATCTTAAAAGTTGGTTAAGATCTTATTTTGATTCAGATGGATGGGTAGGCTTAGTTCATAGGAAAGATAGAAAAATAGGTTTAGAGTCAATTAATCTCAAAGGTTTGGAACAAATTCAAGTTACATTGAAGTTATTCGATATAACATCTACTATTAAACGGCATAAAAATCGCTATATATGGTCTTTGACAATTTGTGGAAAAGATGATATTGAGAGATTCAAGAAAAATATAGGATTTTTACATCCTAAAAAATCAAGGAAATTAGATGAAGCACTTGCATCATATGTGAATTACAACTGGGATATACCGTCTGGTAATGAGAATCTGATAAGATTTATGTCAGAAAAAGGCAAAGTTAGTCAATCCAGAAAACAAGTCAGATTCAGTTCTATAATAAAACAGAACCTGATTGATTTGCAAAATAAGCTTTTAAAATTAGAAATAGAATCAAGATTAAACGGTCCATGGAGTAATCCTTACGGATCTATATGGTACTGTTTGTCAGTTAGATTAGACGATTATAAAAAGATAATTGGAGGTGAAAAATAAAAATGCCATTCGGAAATCAAGTATTCAAGAAGCCAGAATTTAAGAAAATATCTGATGTCATATGGGAAATACCTGCAAGCTTTAAGCAAGGAATGAAAGTTCCGGCTAGAATATACGCTACTAAGAAATTAGTAGATCAGATGGATTTGCATGTATACGACCAGATAACTAATGTCGCTACGTTACCAGGAATCCAAAAATATGCGTTTTGCATGCCCGACGGTCATATCCCTTTCAGGTTTCTGTAGGGAGACAAATCCGGGTACGGATTTCCAATCGGTGGTGTAGCGGCGTTTGATGTGAATGAAGGCGGAGTGATATCGCCAGGTGGAATAGGATTCGATATAAATTGTGGCATGAGATTGGTCTTAACAAATCTTACTTATAATGATGTTAAACCACATTTGAAAACTTTGGTGGACAAGTTATTTGACAGAGTTCCCGCTGGAGTTGGTTCTACAGGTTTTGTTAAATTATCTAAAGATGAATTTAGAAAAATTATTGTGGATGGTGTTGAATGGTGTGTGAAGAATGGCTATGCATGGAAAGAAGATTTGGAAAGAACAGAATTGAATGGTAGAGCGGATTGGGCTGATGTTTCAAAAATTTCTTCAAGAGCAATAGAAAGGGGATTCAACCAAATCGGCACTTTAGGTTCTGGCAATCATTATTTAGAAATACAAGTTGTGAAGCCAGAAAATATTTTTGATGAAAAGTTAGCCAAGAAATGGGGATTGTTTCCAAACCAAATTGTAATAATGTTTCATTGCGGTTCCCGCGGATTTGGCCATCAGATTGGTACCGATTATTTACAATTATTTTTGTCAGTGATGGAAAGAAAATATGGAATTAAAATTTTAGATTCTGAATTAGCATGTGCACCTTTCAATTCTCCAGAGGGACAGGATTATTTTAAAGCGATGGCAGGCGGAGTTAACATGAGTTTTGTCAACCGTCAAGTAATTTTGCATAGAATCAGAGAAGTTTTTTCCGATGTTTTCAAGAAAGATGCTGAATCATTAGGATTGAAGATGCTTTTTGATGTTTCACACAACAGGGCTAGTTTGGAAAAGCATAAAGTTGATGGGGAAACAAAAGAATTAATCGTTCATAGGAAAGGGGCCACTGGAAGCTACCCTGCAGGCCGAGAAGAAATTCCTAAATTATATCGTGATGATGGCTCGCCGGTTATTCTTGGTGGAAGTATGGAAACTTCGAGTTGCCTTCTTGTTGGTGCAGAAGGCGCGAAAGATACTTTTTGCTCTACTGCACATGGATCTGGTAGAACTATGAGCAGAACCAAAGCTACGAAATTATTTAGAGGTCAACAATTGTTTCAAGATATGCTAAAAAGAGGTATATATGTTAAATCAGTTTCGTGGTCTGGATTAGCTGAAGAAGCCGGGGCTGCTTATAAAAATTTGGACGATGTAGTAGAAGCGATTCATTTGTCCGGAATTTCTAAACCTGTAGTAAAATTTGTTGCCTTAGGTAACGTTAAAGGCTGATTCTGTTTTCCGATTTTTAATTCCCGAGGATGACTCGGGCTACACGCATGACCGTAGAGCATTAGGGCTTTTTCCGTTTGACCATGAAATATAAGTTTAACCAACCTTATATATTTATATAAGAATAGTTAATTATCAATTATGACAAAAATACCGTTAGAAAAGCGGTTGAAAAAGACTGCACACAAGAAACTTGCCTCTGCGCAAGATTTGCTTATAGATGTTATTTATGCCCATTTCCCTCGGGCTGTTGTTCACGGTGGAACAGCTATATGGCGTTGCTATAATGGCAACAGGTTCTCAGAAGATATTGATGTGTATGTCTCAAAGAAAAGCAATGAAGATGAAATTTTCAATAATTTCCTCACTTCGTTGAAAAGTAGGGGATTCGTTGTAAAGAAGTTCAAAAGAACAGCAAACTCTATATTTTCAAAATTTGAATTATCTGGAGTTGAGATAAGATTCGAAGCAGTGTTTAAAAACGTCAAAAATTTCTTAGTCAAGCCTTTTGAACTTGCAGACGGAACATTCGCAAATGTTTATACTTTATCACCAGAGGATTTGTTATTAGAGAAATTCCTTGCATACAAGAACAGAAAGAAGATAAGAGACCTTTATGACATCTGGTTTCTGTCGAATTCAGTTGATATAACCAAAATTAAGCAGCATTTAGATTTTTCAATTGAAGAGCCAAAGGATTATGATTCACTTAAAGCGCTAATAATTTTCGGTGCTATCCCATCAATTAAAGACTTGGTAGAGGGTGTCAGGCTATGGGTAAAGAAAAATATGTGAAAGAAATCTTGGGGTTTTTTGAAAAAACACCAGCTGTAAGCTCTAAGGACATAAAGCTAATTATCAACAAAACCAGTATTAAGAAAAGTTATCTATATCTCTTTGTTCACAAGTTAGTTAAAAGTGGCAAAATTAAAAGAATAACTAAAGGATTTTACACAATCTTTGATGACCCTACAGTCGCCGTGTTCTGTTTCAAGCCGGCTTATTTAGGCTTGCAAGATTCTCTGAGCATACATAATTTATGGGAGCAAGAGAGCAATGTTGTTGTGATTACTGGAAAAAAAGTAAGGAATGGAATCAGAAATATTTTGGGTTCTAATGTTATTATTAAGAGGATAAAACCAAAATACCTCTTCGGTTATGAATTAATAGAATATAATAATT
>JACQIA010000064.1 GCA_016198705.1 Candidatus Aenigmatarchaeota archaeon | reverse complement strand
GTATAACATCTACTCTTTAAATAAGAAGACTATTTTGCCTTTACTCAAACTTATAGATAGACACGTTGACAAGTATTGTAAAAACTGCGAGTTGTCTCCAAATGAAAGAATATGATTTGATAATTCTTGGGCAAGGTTCTGCTGCGTTTGCAGGTGCGATAAAATCAAATGAGTTAGGCATTGAAACTGCAATGATTGGTGGCAATGCCACTCCTGGCACAGTCATTGGTGGCACTTGTGTAAATGTTGGTTGCATGCCTAGCAAGAATTTGATTACTGTCGGGAGTCTTTATTACCATGCTACGAATAATTCGTTCGAAGGAATCAAATATGAAAAAGGCAAATTGAACTTCAAAAAGGTCATTGAACAAAAAGACAAGCTTGTTGAAAAATTCAGAAAAGAAAAATATTCAGATGTTGTTGAGAGTTTAGAAAATGTAACTTATTTTGAAGGTAAAGGAAAATTCATTTCTAAGAATGAAGTAGAAGTTGAAGGCAAAACTTTGAAAGGAAAAAAGTTCTTGATTGCTGTTGGTGCTAGAAGCAATGTAATACCTATTCAAGGAATAAAAAAAATTGATTATCTGACAAACGAAGAAGCATTGAGCTTGAAAGAATTGCCTGAATCTATGTGCGTCATTGGTGGGAGAGCTTTAGGATTGGAATTTGCTCAAATGTATGCACATTTTGGAACTAAAGTAACTGTTTTGCAAAGAAGTGAAAGGATATTGCCAGAAGCTGAACCTGAAATTTCAGAAGCTTTAAGTAAATACTTGGAAGATGAAGGGATAACAATCTATATAGGAACAAAAATAAACTACGTGGGCAAAAAAGGGAAGAATAAAATAATTAATTTTACGGCTGGTAACAAAATAAAAACAATAGAATGTGAACAATTGGTTTTTGCTACAGGCAGGAAGCCTAATACCGATAACTTAGGATTGAATAAAATCGGTGTAAAAACCGATGATAAAGGTTTTATAATAATCAACGATGAGGTGCAGACTTCTGTTCCGTATGTCTGGGCAGCAGGCGATTGCACGGGAGAACCTATGCTAGAAACATTAGCTGCAAAAGAAGGAGCTATTGCAGTAGAAAATGCATTTGTTAATAATAAAAGGAAAATCAACTTGAAGGAAGTTCCTTCTGCTGTATTCACTTATCCCGAAGTTGCTAGTGTGGGGTTAACAGATGCAGAAGCTAATAGGCAAGGAATAAAATGCACTTGCGGTGTTCTCCCACTAGAATTTGTACCAAAAGCACATGTCATAGGTGATACAAGAGGACTAGTTAAGCTTGTTGCAGATCGTAAAACAAAGAAAATTCAAGGTGTTCATATACTTGCACCGCATGCTGCCGATTTAATCCATGAAGGTACTCTTGCTGTAAAGTTTGGTTTAACTGTTGATGACATAATTGATACTGTACACGTATTCCCAACCTTATCGGAAGCTATAAAATTAGCCGCACAGTCATTCTACAAGGATGTAAGCAAATTAAGTTGTTGTACAGAATGAATGTGAGTTAATGAAAAACGAATATAAATTTAGGATTTTGTTAACAAGTTTAATTTTAGCATCTATATTTGGTTACCTTACATTTAGTTATTTTGTTGTCAAAATAATGCCAGGAGTTTTATCTTTAAGTTTGTTTATTGTAGCCATAGTTGCTGGGATTGCTGCCTTCTTTAATCCATGCTCCTTTGCAGTTCTGCCTGCTTATATCACTGGAATATTCCTGAGGAAAGAAAGGAAAGCAAAAAGGGAAAGAATTGTTTATTACGGGGTTTTAGTTGCCTTAGGAATTGTTACATTTAATTTGATTTTAGGAATTTTAATGGGTATTTTAGGCGAAGGCTTTGTAAAGTCTTTTACTTTGGCTCACCCTTTTGTAAGAATTTTCAGAGGAGGTGTCGGTTTAATACTTTTAACTCTTGGCCTCATGTATCTTTTCGGTAGAGGATTCCATTATCCTGTTTTTGAAAAAATAGGCAGAAGTTTCCAGAATTTAAAAACAACATCTGCTAATGCGTCTATGTATGTTTATGGCTTTAGTTACAATGCAATTGGAATAGCCTGCACAGGCCCGATTTTGACCATCGTGCTTGTTTCTGCATTAGCTGGCGGGAGTTTTGTATCTGCTCTATTCACTTTTTCTGTATACTCATTTACAATGGCTCTGATGATGGTTTTTGTATCTACGCTATCGGCTTATGCAAAGGAGGAGTTGATAAACAAGTTAAAGGCTAATGTAGGCAAAATAAAAAAAGTTAGCGGGATAATCTTGATAATATTTGCTATTTTCTTAACGATTTCTTCTGTGTATCCGCAAGAAATTTCAAAACTGTTTAGCGAGATGGTTCCTAAAAGTCTGATAGAAGGATTTAAGTAAATCTAAGAGGCATTGACAGCAGCTAAAGCATTAACCAAACCATAACCATATGAATTATCATATCCTATCTTACCCAAATCAGTGGCAGTAGAATTTAATTTACTAGTAACTTGATCTGGTGTTAAGGCAGAATTCTTCTGTTTCATCAAAGCTATAACAGCACTTACATGTGGAGTAGCCATAGAAGTACCACTCCAGCTTTCGTAACCTCCGCCAATCACAGAAGATAAAATAGTAACACCGGGAGCAACTAGTTCTAATGATTTTCCTTTACTAGACCAACTTGTAACAACATTAATATCATCAACAGCTCCAACTGTTATGACTTTACTTACGCATCCTGGTATAGAAACACCAGCGCCTCCAGAATTCCCAGCAGCAGCAACTACAGATTTTCCTTTACTTCTTGCGTAATTAATAGCTGATGTTAACGAAGGCAGAACACTATCACAATTACTTCCTTTATAGGTGTAAGGCGGACTAGTGCCTAAGCTCATGCTTATTATTTCTGCAGCAACATTATCAGCAACATAATAAATTGCTTCTATTACATCAGAGAAGTATCCACTACCTTGAGCGTTCAAGACCTTACCAGACCATACACCTGCACCAGGCGCTACACCTATAGCATTTGAATTAACGCCGTTTGCAGTTATAATTCCGCTGACATGAGTTCCATGTCCGTTATCATCTTCGAAGTTTGCAGTATTAGTTATAAAGTTCCATCCACCTGCAACACTATCAGCAAGTTCAACATGATCTGTGTCTATCCCTGTGTCTAAAACTGCTATTAATATTCCTGTTCCATTGTAACCAAGTGTCCAAACAGCATTTGCATTTATTTGTTGAACTGAACTGACATCAACAGTAAAGACTTCCAAGTCAGGTTCTAATCCTTTGGCAGAAACTACACTTTCAGGACAGCTCACAGATGCAACTTTTTTCCCCTTCTTGATAACAGAGCACCCTTCGGACACCAGTTTATCGACATCCGAAGCTTTGGCAATAACTCTTTTTTTACCTTCACCTAAGGTTATCGTGGAAGATAAAATTAATGATAAGGAAACTATAAGCAAAATGGATATTAAAAACAGCTTTTTCATATTATACACCTTTCTAATTGTAATTTAGTCAACTATTTAAATAAGCTTAGTATTAATTTCTTAGGCGATGTTGGCAAGGTAGCTTCGCTCGCATGTCAAAGTGTGAGTGAGGAAGTTCTCTCCACCCGCTAACTAACAAAGG
>JACQIA010000059.1 GCA_016198705.1 Candidatus Aenigmatarchaeota archaeon | reverse complement strand
TATTATAATAAGTATATAAAGCTATCAACGCGGCTAGTTTTGCACCCTAAGTCTTGTAACACGTGTTACATAATCATGCAGACAACAACATCTTGTATCTCTAAATTAGTTTAGGTGCAAAGTCGACGTGGCTCGGCGAAAAGCATCTTTTATTTTTGTTCGTTAAAAACACTCTTCACTTCATTCGTCCTCATTTTCATTCGGAGAACATAACAGCGATTCGATGAAATATTCTTATACTCGCTTTATTCCCATTCTATAGTACTTGGCGGTTTATGAGTCACATCATATACAACTCTTGAAACTTCTGGTATCTCGTTGGTTATTCGTGTAGAAATTTTTTCCAAAACTTCGTACGGCAATTTAGCAAAGTTGGCAGTCATAGCCTCTTTGCTCTCGACAGCCCTGATTGCAACAGTATAACCATAAGCTCTAGAATCTCCCTTAACTCCAGTAGTTTTCGTATCTGTCAAAATAGCGAAATATTGCCACAAATTACCAGTCAAATTACTTTTTTCTATCTCCTCTCTAACTATTTTGTCAGCCTTCTTTACAATGATTAGTTTTTCTTCAGTCACTTCACCTATAATTCTAACAGCTAAAGCTGGACCAGGGAATGGTTGCCTTCTTGCCATGTTTATAGGCATGCTCAGTTCTTCCGCTACATTTCTGACTTCATCCTTGTACAAATCCCTCAAAGGCTCAACAATTTTTTTGAATTTCATTTTACTTGGCAATCCACCAACATTATGGTGAGTTTTAATTTTGTCTGCATTTGCAGTAGAACCCGATTCAATCCTATCTGGATATATAGTTCCCTGCAATAGGTATGTGGCTTTGACTTTTTCAGCAATTTTTTCGAATACTTTGATAAACTCATTGCCGATAACTTTCCTTTTTTCTTCTGGGTCTTTCACACCTTTGAGTTTGGTTAGAAATTGTTTCTTAGCATCTGCAATTATAAGATTAATTCCAGAATTTTTGAAAATCTTCTTTATTTCCTCAGTCTCGCCTTCCCTCATGAATCCATGGTCGACAAAAACAGCGACTAGATTTTTGCCAAGAGCTTTTGAAGCGAGCAAAGCAGTAGTAGAAGAATCTATGCCACCGCTCAATCCAATTATAGCTTTTTCATTTCCAACGGTTTGTTTGATCTCATTTATAGCACTTTTTATGAAATTTGTAGGTTGCCAATTATTTTCGCATTTGCAGATGTCAAAAATGAAGTTCTTTAAAATTAAATTGCCGTTTACTGTATGTGCAACTTCAGGGTGCCACTGAATGCCGAAGATAGGCTTTACTTTGTGCCTAAATGCTGCAACAGGGCAATTGTCCGTTGTTGCTAAAGTTTCGAATTCCGACGGCATGCTATAAACTGTATCGCCATGGCTCATCCAAACTTTCTCAGTTCTATTTAATTTATTTAAAATCGCAATGGGTTTCGTGATTTGAGCAAGCGTATGGCCGAATTCCTTTTTACTAGCTTTCTTTATGTTGCCGCCAAAGACATAAGATAACAATTGATGACCATAGCACAATCCGAGCATAGGTAATTTCGATTCTAGGATGCTTCTGCTTATTTTTGGGGAACCTTGATCGTAAACGCTTGACGGCCCGCCGGATAGGATTAGCCCTTTGACGTTGAATTTTTCCGATAGGTTGGAAATATCATCATAAGATATGCCAAATGAAACAACCTCGGAATAAACACCATTTTCCCTTATGCGTCTGCTTATCAGATGAGCGTATTGTCCGCCAAAATCCAGAACAAGTATTGTATCAGGCTTCATATAATAAAAAATAAAGCCAAATATATAAGGGTTTAGATTATTGTTATGCCCAGGTCGCCTAACCTGGTAGGGCACTGGTTTGCTAAAAATTGTAAAAAACCAGCGTAGCTTGCTACTTGTGGGTTCAAATCCCACCCTGGGCGCAAATCAAGTATTTTAAAACTTTGTTACACTAGTGTGGTGTATGGTTTTAGTTAGGTATAATAAAGGAAGAGAATACGATACCTTTGTTTATGGGAAAATAGGTCAAGATACGCGTGATTTCACACGAAGAGCATTGGAAGTAATAGTTAAACGCTACTCAGAATTAAGAGTTAATGGCAAGGAAATGACAGCTGTTAATCTTTTAGCACATTTATCACAAAATAACCGAGGATATAGTCAAATTCCATCAGATACCGATACAATTAAGATGCGCGGAAAACAAATTTCAGTTGACATTGGCTTAGGTGTTGCCTTTTATTGGAGAGATGTTCGATCTTGGTCACATATTTTAGAAATATTAACTTCTGGAAGGCCATATGCTCACATAAGGGTTAACGACACAAAAGTTGGTGAAGAACTTAAAGATAGTCTTGTATCATCGCTTTCCTAATAAGTCATATTCTCAATTAAATAAAATATCTATTAATGACAAACGAATGGTTGTTGCTTCTAGAAATACCGTTGTTGTTAGCACTAATTGCTTTAGTGACACAATCCGGATTTTTCATACCACTGCCAATGTCAACAATCAGGAAAATTTTGAAATCAGCTGAGATTAAAAGAAGCGATATACTTTATGACTTAGGTTCTGGAGACGGTAGAATAATTATTGCAGCAGCTAATGAATATGGGATTAAAACCGTTGGAATTGAAAATAATCATTTGTTATATTTGATATCAAAATGGAATGTTAAAAGGTATAGTGTTTCTAGTAAAGTAAAGTTGATTCGAGGCGATTTATTCAGACAAAATTTATCTGAAGCAAATGTTGTTGTAGTGTATTTAACTCAAAGGATGAATGACAAGTTAAAGCCTAAATTGGAAAAAGAATTGAGGAAAGGCACAAGAGTAGTTTCTGCAGATCATGTTTTCAAAGGGTGGAAAGAAGTTAGTAAAATAAAAACAGGGCATTTTTACTGCCATTTATATAAAATATAAACTTATTTACTTTCTAGCTATTGTAACAAAATTATTGCCTTTACCGCTCTCTAGAAACTTTACCAAGTGAAAGTTAGCGGCTTTTAATTTTTTCTCAATTTCATTTTCAGTAAATCCCCTTACTTTTAACTGCTCTTCATATACACTCCTTTTACCATTTTGCATGAGTTCGTAAATTACCTTCCAAGTTGCAATTGGTGTTTTCTCAGCATTCTTCATTAATGACGAAGTTCTTTTGATTTTTATATTTTCATTTTCAACTTTGCTTATTGTATTACCATCATTTTCAAAAAGTCTCAGAGCATTTAATTTTTCCAGTAAAATAATGCCACCGTATTTTAAATTTCTATAAAAACTTTCGAATATAATATAAACATCTTGCTCATCTGTGAAATGGGAGAACGTATCGCCCAAACAAATTATCGCATCAAACTTCGCATTCAAGTTCAGTCCTTTTATGTTACCAACAAGCACATTAACAATTGGTAGATATTTCCGTGCATAATTTTTCATATCTTCTGATGTAGCTAGAATTGTTACATTATAGCCTTTGTTAATCAATTCATTTGCTATCCCAGTGCTCCCCACTATTAGCAAGTTTTGGGCAGATAACGGTTTTAATTCTTTTTGGAGCTCTTCAGCAATCCTTTTGTTGTTTAACTGCATGTCATAAAATGCATATTTTGCATGTGCCAAATCCAAATTTTGTGAAAAATTCATATAATTAATTAAACTACTTATATAATTTGATTAACGGGTTTGTAGTCTAGCGGTTAGGACAACGCGTTGACGAAGCTTTTCAGAATCGCGTAAACCTCGGTTCGAATCCGGGCAGACCCATCAAAACTCAAAAATTCTGTTTTCTCTTAATACTGTAATTATATCAGAAGAAACTTTTTCCTTGCCTTGATTCGCATTAACCATGTGCCAGCCAAACTCTCTCCCTATTTCAATAAATCTCTTCCTAACCTTCTCCATCAGCTTTTCATCAATCTCATGTATATGTCTATCTTCTCTAGCAAAAACAAACCTCTCCCCATCAATAAGAATACCAATGTCCTCTTTGATCAAATTTGCATTTATCGCTTTCAACCAATTGTAATCAGCGCCTTTAGCAGAGCCCCAAGACAATCCAGTCCCTATGTAATCTTCTGCAATGATGTTTATTTCATGGTTGAGCTTCTTTTTCAGAAGAGATTGAAATTGCAGCCTGTTGACTGTAAACCACATCTGCAGTTCCTCTTCAGAGATTTCCTGCTTGCCGCTTCTCAAGACGCTGTCCAAAAACTGGCCTGAAGGTTTTATATCATAAATAGGATATTTCACATAATCGGCCTTCAGACCTTTGTTTAGAAAATATTGAACTAAATTCTTGGCCTGAGTTGTTTTTCCTATGTTATTTATTCCATAGATGACAATAAACTTCCCGCGCATAGTGAAAATATTGGATGCTATTTATTTAAATTAACTTCAACAGAATTTTAATATGGTTGTGGAATTAACTGGCACTACCGCAGGTTTTGTAGTCGGAGAAGCATCAATTATAGAATTTATTTTGCGATTGGTCATTTCAGTTATTTTAGGCGCGATTGTTGGATTTGAAAGGCAGATATCAAATAAACCGGCTGGAATGAGAACACACATGATCGTTTCATTAGGTGCATGCTTGATAACATTGACTGCAATTTCTGCATTCAAGGAAGATCCGGCAAGAGTTGCTTCAGGCATTGTAACAGGGATAGGCTTCATTGGCGCAGGTAATATCATTGCCAGTAGGGGGCGAGTGCATGGAATAACAACTGCTGCTACTCTGTGGGTTGTTGCCGGAGTAGGTTTAGCCATTGGTGCTGGAAGTTATGTTTTGGCAATAGCATCTTCGATTTTAGTGTTCCTTATTCTGCAATTCAAAAGAGTCGAAAGAAGATTGTAGAAGTTGTTTATTCTACACTTTATTGTTTTTAGGCGGCCCAAAATCTTTTAGTCTTAATAAATTGCCTTTCAGCATCAAGCATATCCCTCATCAAATCATCTTCATCCTTATGATATTTCCCTAAAATTCTCTTGGCAGTAGTAGGCCCAATGCCCCTGCCAGCCATAGCCATAGCCGCCTTTCTCCTATAAACCAAAAACATCTCAGCTCTCTCTTTAGCCCGTTCATATTTAGTTCTTTCTTCATGCGTCAATGGGGATTTCCTTAACGCTTTCTTGATTATTTTCGTAGCCCCAATCCACTGATGTTTCAACACAGCAAGCGTTCTAGCCTCGCATTTCTTGCATTTCAAATTATCTTTAACATCTTTTACCACAATCACCTGCTCCCAGTTGCCGCAATTGACACAAACCAGTCTAATTTTTGTATTCAACAATCTTTGTTTGTACAATTCGAAAATTTCAAGCTCAGGCTTTTCCGGGCCAATTACCTCCGCATACTTGTGCCTTACGCCAATCTTCCCCAGCGGCGACAAGCCAGGTTTAAAGACAACAGAAATTTCCTTGTTCTGTATTTTCTTCAATACCTCTATAGTTTTTTCGACATCAAGTTTTTCCGTCTCCAATTCTTTAAGTGTCTCTTTATAGATAGGCGTCCCAACAAAATCGTCAATTATCCTCTGCATCTTAACCTTGCCAAATTCTGCCCATTTTGATATAGCGCCAAACCTCTTTGCAACATGTACAAACTTCCACTGGAATAGTTCGCTCTTGCTTAAACTCATCTCCAAATAACTTTGCAAATGTTCCGGCTTTGTGTTGAAAAGAGCATCTCTGATCAAGTTCACATTCTTCTGCTGGAATTGAATCATAATCCTGTAGGGGTCTGTCTTCAATCCTACAGAACCAACCCTGCTAGTCAACAATGCAACAATACCCCTTCCTAGAGTGTCGTTAACATTAGTGCCAAAACAAGAATGTATTACAGCAAGGTTTTCAAAATCTTCTATCAACACCGTTCTATCATCAGGAACAACGCCAAACTTCAATTGGCTCTTTATTAACTTCACCATATCTTTTGCACAATTCTCATCAACAGGATACAATCCCATAATCTCTTGAATGGTTTCCTTTTCTGTTTTATCCTTCAGCATATCTTTTATCAAGCCCCTCAATCTTCCTACTTCCTGCGAAACATCATATAAAACAGGAATCAACTCACCTTCCCAACCAGGAATAGCGGCTTCAATATCTTCGACAGGCTCAACCATCACCTTGTCACCTTCAACTGTAATTATCTTCCACGGCTGGCCTTTTACTATGAACGTTGTATTTGGTTCACCATGCAATGCAATAAATTCCTCATCCAAAACACCGACAAATGAGTTGTCAATCATGTTGAAAACCCTATACTGCTTTAGATTTGGTATAGTAGACAGATTTTCGAAATAATAACTAAATCCTCTTGTCTTCTTCCTTATAGTTTCATCTAAGAAAACCAATCCCAATCTCTCCAGCTGTTTGCATACATCTAAAAAATCCGTATATTTCAAATTTCTGTAGGGATATGCGCGCTTGATTATGCTATACGCTTTCTCTAACTCAATCCTGCCAAAATCAAACGTCAATCCTATCAACTGATGCGCCAATACATCGTAAGAATTTTCATGAAACACTAATGGTTCCAATTCATTATTCAATGCTTTCCTAGCTATAACAGCCGATTCAAAAACATCATCCTCATCTGTTGTAACGATTACACCTTTGCTTATTTTAGAAAGCTCATGGCCGCTCCTGCCCACTCTTTGGATCAATTGCGTCACTTGGCGTGGCGACATGTACTGCAAAACTAAATCGACCGCACCTATGTCAATACCTAATTGCAGACTGCTTGTAGCTATTAAAGATTTCAACTTCTCCTGCTTGAAATCCTTTTCAGCTTTGATTCTTATTTCTTTGCTCAAAGAGCTGTGATGAATTTCTGCTGGAAATTTTTTATCCAAAATCTTTATCCTGCTAGCCAGTATCTCAGCAAAATCTCTGGTGTTGGTGAATACTAATGTTGCTCTAGAATTCTTGATCATATCCATTATAGTTCTAAGTCTTGCTGCAGTTTCTTTCGACGAAAATATCTTAGTTGCGACCTTATTATCTTCCAAATTTGGTTTAGGATTTATCGCTCTTATTTCAACCTGTTTTTCTGTATCGGCTTTTATCACTTTTACAACCCTACCTCCTGAAAAGAACTCACCAACATCCTCAGGTCTTGAGACGGTAGCGGAAAGCATTATCAACTGAAAATCGCCGCATAACTCTTTGATTCTTTCCAAAGCTATGGTAAGCTGGACCCCGCGCTTGGAATCAACAGCCTCGTGAATTTCATCAAGAATCACATATTTTACATTTCTCAAAAGTTCTCTAATCTTCTTGCCTGTCAACATTGGCTGCAATTGTTCCAATGTAGTTATCATTATATCTGGAGGAAATTCTACCTGCAGCTGCCTTTCGTAGGATGACGTATCGCCATGTCTAACTGAAACCTCCAACTCCAATTCCTTTGCCCACCACAATATCCTGTCCAACATGTCCCTGTTCAATGCCCTCATCGGAGTCACATAAAGTGCACTGATGGGGTTTGGTTTATCGTTTATAATTTTATCAAAAATCTTAAGCAAAGCCGCTTCAGTCTTGCCTGAGCCGGTCGGAGCAATTATTAATGTATTCAACCCAGCCGCTATTGATGGTATAGCCAGTTGCTGGGGGAGAGTCGGCTTCTTGAATTTCTTCTGCACTATCTTTTGCAATTGAGGGCTTAACGTCTCAAATACCATGAACGCCAGCTCTTGCCAGTTCTCTGCGAAGTTGAGAAGCATTTTTGAAAAGAATAGTATTAAGTCCTACAGATTTGGCCCCTTTCAAATAATCTTCCTGATCGTCTATGAAGATGCATTCTTTTGCCTTCAATCTCATTTTTTTTAGAGCATGCCTGTAAATTTTTGCGGAAGGTTTCTTTGTTCCAAGATAGCACGAAAGGAAAACAGGTCTAAATAATTTGTATCTGCCTTTCATTCTATTGTATTTCACCATTGTTTTCGTGACATTTGTCAGCAGCGAGACTTTATAGCCGGATTTCTTAAGTCTTATGGACAAATTTCGCATTTCAGGTGTCAGATTCAATTGCAATGCACTGCTTCTCCAAATTTTATAATGCTGAGACAATTTTGTGTTTCTGTTTTTCAATTTCGCTTTCAATATTTCCCAATATTGCTGAAATGTTATGCTATCGTCATCCAATCTATCAAGCAATTTGTTCATCAGTCTGTGCACTTCTTCATAGGCAGCTCCAAATTGCTCTGAAGTTTTTTGAGACAGAATAGGGACTATCCTAGGGCACATTACACCGTAGTAATCAAAAATAATTGCTTTAATCACTAGTCTCACCACTAAGCAAGGCAGGAGTATATATTAAATGCACTAAAGTCATAAGTGGTATGTGGACAAAAGGACTTTAAATAAAATAATAAAGCGCCTTAATAAACTTTATCATATTGAAGTCAGGAAGGAACCCCCGTTCGAAGTTCTCATTCATGGAATATTGTCGCATAGGACAAAAGACGAAACTACATTTTCCGCACAAGAAAAGGTGCTGAAAGCAGCTAATGCCCCAGCTAAGATGTTGAAATTGTCGGCAAAAAAAATACAAAAACTGATATATCCTGTTGGGTTCTATAGGCAAAAATCTAAAAATATCCTGAAAACATGCAAATTGCTTGTAGAAAAATTCAATGGAGAAGTGCCAAAGACAAAGGAAGAATTGATGCAGTTGCCTGGCGTAGGTGAGAAGACAAGCGATATTGTACTATTGTTTGCTTATGGTGAAAATGTCATACCTGTTGATTCACATCTCGCTACAATTTCTAAGCGTTGGTACATCGCTGATGAAAAAGACAAACCAGAAGTTATACGGGAGAAATTGCATAAGTTGATTCCAAAAAATCGTGCAATAATCAACCAATTGTTGGTACAGTTTGGAAAAGACGTGTGCAAATCACCGATTCCTAAGTGTTATTCCTGTCCTGTGGAAAAGCTTTGCCCGTTCGAAGACAAAAATCTTTAATTGACGAAATGATGAATAATTCATAGGTGAGTGCTTTCCCTAAACTTATTTTTGTAAAAACAGCGAGCACAGAAGGCAATCCAAAATGGTTAGTATTCTTTTTAATTATTGGCTTGGGTCTTCTAGGCTTAGCTGGCTATAACATCTATAAGAATTTAACAACGCCTTGGCATCTTGTAACCGGCTATGTAGAAAGCTCAGAGGTAGTAAAGCATACAACTAGCGATGGTGTTACATTGAGTCCGCTTGTACTGTATAATTACACATATTTAGGAAAACCGTTTAAAGGAACTTATAGTTTAGGGTACAGCTCAGGCGACTATGGCGAATCCCAACGAGTTGTGAACAGATATCCACCAGGTACAAAAATTCAGGTGAAAGTAAATCCATCCGATTTATCAGACAGCCAGATAAGACAAGACTTCTTTTCTGAGAATTCCGAATGGCTCTTTGTGTCAGCATTAGGATTAGTGTTTACCTTATTTCCAATGCTTATTTATTTTGGTTCAAAGAAAACTCAGTGATTTTGGAACATTTTTAATTTCCATTTTCCAAATCCCATAAGCATCTTTTTAACTGGTAAAACAATATTATTTTTATATGAAAAAATATTCCTTTATACTTAGTTTTACATTAATCTTTGTTGCTTATTCTGTTTTGGTAGTAGCAGTCGACCTGTCAAAAACTACAGGATTGTCTGGTAGCCTAACCAGTAGCTATACTTCTTATTCAGTTAATTTTGGTGATAATTATAGTTCTATAGGTTCTGCGTGTTTTGATTTTACTTTCACTGGCGATATATATGACCCAGGAGACTCTCTACAGTATTCACTAGTCCCTGCACCAGCCCCTTATTGGTATGGGTTTGGTAGCGATACTAAATCATATTCTACACTTACTTCATGCCTTACTCCAGCCCACCAAACTTTCAATGAACTTCTAGACGGTAGTATAACAGGTAGTGTATGGATGAAAAACGGAACTGTAAATATACAGAGTTTAGTTATCCGACTGATAAATGCTGTTAGTAGTGCAACCACAACCACGACGACAACCACCACAGTTCCAAATGTCACCACAACCACCACTACTATACCAAATCAAACAACCACCACAACTATTCCTGCTCCAATTTCTAAATCAATGCAAATAACAATCAACCTGCCAAAAACCACGTACTATCCAAACGAGAATCTCGAACCTAAAATAACAATAACCGATGCTTCAGGTAAACTAATAACAGATGCAACGATTAAAGGCAGCATAACTGGGCCAAAGACACTATCACCATATTTCTTTTATTCATCCTTGTGCGATTGCTACAAGGCATTGCAATGGCTAGACGAAAGTATTTTGATCGGAGATTACACTTTATCGGTAGAAATTTCGCATCCCAGTTTCGATAAAACTACAGCATCGACTTCATTTAAAATAGTGAAGCCAACAATACAAACATTTACAATCACAACCGATAAGCAAGAATATTTTCCTGGGGATTCGATAAAAGTAACTGTAACAGTAAAAGACTCTCTTGGCAATTTGATTAAAGACGCCTATTTAACTGGCGAGATAAGAGATGCGGATACAGGCAAGCTTGTAAGTCCAATATACCCATTCATAAGCGGAGACGTTTATACCTACACGTATTATCTTGGCTCAGAAACTTTGGGAAAAAGTTATAAGATTTCAGCAGGAACAACATGGAAAGAACAAAAAGCTGCAGCTGATGCAACAATAAATGTAGGAAAGAGGGGTTTGAATGCAGATGTTGTGCTTGAAAAGAATGTTCTAAGTCCTAAAGATAGTTTAAGAGGCAGGATAAAGGTATTCGATAAAGACGGCAATATAGTTAAAGACGCATCCGTTAGTGCAGAACTCAAAGATCCTCAAGGGTTTGTTTCTACTTATTTGTCAGCAACATTTAAAGACAGTTTTTATGAACTAGACTCGTGGACGGTTCAAGACTGGACATCTGTTGGCACATACACATTGGAAATAAAAATATCCAAATATCCAGAAGAGACAATGATTACTAAGACAATAGAGATAACAAAACAGAAGTTGAACGTAGAGGTATTGCTCGACAGAACAAGCTATAAGCCTGGGGATAAAATGTACATAAAAATTCTAGTCGCATATCCTAATGGAACTGTTGCCAAAGATGCTTGGGTTGGAGGAGAGATATTTTCCTTGCTTTCAGAGCCACTTGGTGAAGAGACAGAATTTTACAAGCCAGGCCTGTGCAGAATTTATCTAGCGCCAATAACCCCAGTTTTTTACAAAGGCGAATATATACAGAAATACTTCTTGGATAGTCCATACATTCCATCGGATTGTGCAAATGGCAAGTATGTTTTGAAGATAAAGATCGGTGCTCCAGGCTATGCTGATGCCGAGGTGTTGAAAGAATTTGACATAGCTTTAGCTAAGTTTTTCATCGAAACAGGATTCAGTGTTAATAGTCACGTGGATTCTGTAGACTTAGTTATCTATGCAGAAATTAAGGATGAGAATGGTAAAGAAATAGAGTTTGCTAATATTGAAGGTAATTTGAGACCAGCAGAAGAATTGAAAGGATGCATTAAGCAATTCAGTTTCTATTATGATAGTTTGCTAAAAAGATATGTTGTAAATCAATTCGTAAGCCGGTACGAATGCGCAGAAGGAAATTATATAATTCAAATAAAAGCAAGCAGTCCTTCTTATGAAACAGCAGAAGTAGTGCAAGGTACTACCATACAATACAAGCAAGGATATGAATATAGAACTTATGTACCAGCCACGCCCTTTGAAGCGACATGCAGAGAAGTTTCATGCGGTCCAAATTGCATTCAAAAAGTATGCCAATCAGAAGTAGTGGGAGAAAATTGTTATGATATAGTGACAGATGATGAATGCGTTAACACATGTACAAGAGAGTTGGAAAGGGTGGAGGAATCGATAAGCCAGGGTGGTGTGGTTACAGTCAACTTAGAAGCATGCATAGAGCAATGCACAGTGAAAGTCCCATGCCAAGGCTCATCCGTGCCAGTAGTGCCATTAGAAGTTATGGTTGAAAAGTTGAATGAACTAAGAAAAGAGGTGGCAGAAACAAAAGAAGAAGTTAGCGGGCTTAAACAACTTTTGCTTACAATCATAGATTTTGTGAACTCTATTCTATCAAAATACCTTGGTCAGCAACAGGCGATAACAGTACCCTCAGAAGTGGTTGCAAATGCCACCAACACAACCAATCCAATTACAGGCGCTCTATCATCAGTAATTAAAACAATCCTAAGACAATGATTTCGCTCCGCCTATCAATTTTTCCATGACTTTAGTTGACGCCAAATCCCTGAATCCTTTAGAATTTTCTTTTAACCATTCGACTGTTCCTATGTCTGGTGATTGTCCTTTTATCTCTTTCAAATAGGTGACGATGATCGCTATTTCCAGGAGGGGTTGTACTAAGCCTGAATACAAGATTATGACTATGCCTACTGTTAGAACTGAATACATTGATTGTAGAATCAAGTCCAGCGAACTGAATGGTATGCCTTCGAAGTATATGAAAATTCCAGCAGCCGCCATAGTCCCGTATACGATAATTGACAATATCGCAGCAGTCAGAAGAATCCATAGCCAATTCTTGACATAAAGAACCAGACCATCTTTAGCCGACTTCAATGCATCTTCATTTTTACGGGTAAACATGTACGCAAGTATAGCTTCGTCAATAAATGCTATTGCAGTATTGATTGTTCCGCTAATTACATACGTCAAAGCTTTCGGAAGCTTGGCCCAATCACCCAGTTTCATTAGTCTTGTATGAGCTTCCTTTAAGACAGTCTCTAAAAGTGCATGCACAACAAAAAGTACAGAGACTGAGAGGAACTTATCCTTCATAGTCTTGAATCCATAAATCAGCTGCGATTTTTGCGATACTTTGCCAGTTTGAATATAGTTGGTCACTACTGCGATATGGGCTCCCTTAAAAAGGTATAAGACATATTTTGAGAACAGTTTGTAGATATGCCAATAAAGATATGTGGCGGTGGAAATGCTGCCTATAGACAGCAATGTGCTGATTAAATTTTCAACTCCTATCTGGCTTAAAACAATGCCAAAAACTGAGGAAAAGTAAACGATCGCTATGCCAATAAAAACAAGCATCAGTAAAAATCTTATAAGAATGAATTGCCAAGTTAAAATATAAATTTTTGCTACATCTTTGAAGTGTATGTGCTCTTTTAAGCCCATTGTATCTATTGATTATTTGTTTTTGCCCCCTTAAATCGATAACTAAGAATAAATATAGCCAACCTCGCGCAAATAACTATAGGAAGTAAAATGGTTTTTGAGGTAACTATAGCAATAATGCTTGCGAATCTCGTGCTAGTAGCCGTTTATTTTTTCAGTACTATAAAAATAGCCTCGATCGTCAAAAACAAATACATTGTTGCAGACTTCATCGGTATGGGGCTTTCCTATTTACTAATGATGAGTTTCGTTACTTTGTGGCTATTGTCTTTTAATGACACTTACTTCTTTATAGCAGCAGTATCTTCTATTTTGTGGGTAATGTACTATTCCTATGGAACATTGAGAACTATCCATCCCTATGAGAAAAGACCAGCAAATTGGGCTCTGTTAACTTACTTTTCAGTTCCAATAATTTGGTTTGTAACACGCGAAATAACTTTGATTACTTTGCAAATAATGCTTTTAAGCTCATTAGCTTTCTTTGTAGCATCTTTGTTATTATACCAATACTGCAAAAATGCTGTGAAAAAATACGCACTGGTAGGAATGTTTGTAGGAGTTATTAGCGCATCGCACTTGCCGAATCTTTTAGCTCCAATACCACTTCTAGATAATATAACGAATGTTTTTACCATTTTTCTACCAATCAACGCATTATTAGCCTATATGTTTTTTGGATTTTTGCAAATAGCCAAAAATCATCCTAATGAGTTCATTATTTATGTTCACACCAGAAACAAAGTCGCAAAAAGATAAATTGCACATAAAGCAAACTATTTTAGTAGTTTTGTTAGTCGGCACTATTGCGATATCAGGGTATGTTTATCTCATTTATCAACAGTCTGTAAGTCAATTCAGTGCAGAGGAAGGAAGCCTTGCGAAAGAATTGGACTTTTACAAAACCGGCTATAATAGACTGACGAAATTTATTTTATCCAAAATTTATAACATACCAGACCCTGACAAGCCAAAACTAGGAATAATTTTAGTTGGCACAACAGATTTCCAGGCTCCAGAAGGTTTTAGTACCAAGATGATTATGTTTAAAAATGTAGGCAATACTATAATGACAGATTTTAAAGTCTCGTTAAATGAGAAAAAAATTACTCCATACTATGCATCAAAAGCAGTATTTCCAGATGAAAGCGGCATAATCATTCTATGGCTTAGCCAATATGAAGAATGGAAAAGCACTAAAGCCGATCTTATAATAGAATCAGAGAAAATTTCTGTGAAAACTGCACTTAGCTAGCAGCAATTAAATCTCTAAATTCTGACTGATTTCAGAGCAGTTGCAGCCTCCCGAATAGCATTTTCTATATTTTTATCTTTTACAATCCCAGAGCTAACCAAAACCCCGACAACGCCAAGCTCCAAGGCCTTCTGTATATCTTCTTTAGTCTTTATCCCAGCTCCGCATAAAACTCCAACTTCTTTTGAAACGCCTTTGACAGCATTCACACTATCAGATACTATTTTAGGATTTGCTGCAGACACGGAAATTTTGCCTATCAATTCAGGAGGTTCGATAGCTATAAAATCGGGATAAAATTTTGCATATTCCTTAGCTTCGATTACATTAGCAACACAAACGACAGAAACCAATTCATTTTGTCTGCATCTTTCAACGCAAACTTTCACATCCTTTGCAGTTAAACGCTTTTCTGAGTGGTTGATCAACGCACCAACAGCTCCGCATTTCTTTATTTCCTCAGCAATTATGCTTCCTGTATGCGCGCCAGGTTCAAATGAATCTATACTTTGAGCAAACGTTGGTATAATCTTTGACACTTCTTTCAAAACTAGATGCGACGGTGCAATGGTAATATTTACATCCAATTCGTCAGCAACCTTCTTGGCAACTTTGACTATCCCTAAATAATTGTTTATAGCTTCATCATAAACTTTCAGGTTCACTAGCAAAAACGGAGTTCTAATTTCCATGATAGATCAAATCACGCAAATATTTTTTCCAAACTTGACTTTATTTTTGGTATTTTAATAATCTCATCAGTGAGCCTCATGGATTCTTCTTTAGACATTATACCAGATTGCGATACTAATGCATCAATATTCTCTGGCACAACTATAGATTCTTGTGGCACTGAGAAGCTGAAGAAAACGCCACCTTCGTTTATTTCAATGGTGTTAGCGAGCATCGATACTACAAACGTATCATTTCTTGGCAACTCCAAGTCTCTTGCAGCCTCAACAATTTGTGCACTAGTGTTCGCAGTGTTAAGTACAGCAATTCTACTTTCTTTAGAGTAAATGTCAATCAAATCGCCTTTGTTTGGAATGCCGTCTTCAAAAATTATGTTCATTGAATTTATGTGAGAATGTGTGTGAGGCACCTTGAATGCAACGCTGCTTATAGGTATATTTCCCAGCACAGTCTGTATATCATGTGCGTGATGCGAATGGGCCTTCCATTCAATAGCATTTAACGCAGAACCTTTAGCATCGCTTAAATCAGCGCCCCTTCTTATAAGAAACGCGCTTATGTGTTTTATTTTATAATTTTCAATCAGAGGCTTTAGCAATCTGCAGTAAGCGGTTGTGTTGCAACTCACCACTCTAACGAATTGTTTGCCACTTGCCTTTTCAAAATTACTTCTTGCATTAAAACTTATATCAGCAATCTCAGCTTCCTCGCCACCTTGGAAGATAGCTTTTTTATTTCTCGGCTGATATACTGTCTGTTTGTTTTGCATTCCTTTGCCATCAGCAGACGCATCAACCACGATGTCACTTCTTGCTATCATGTCGTCAACAGAACCATTGACAGAAATCCCTTTGGATTCGAAATTTTTTACAGAATCCTTGGGAACAAAAACATTCAACTTAGAAGCATTGGCAAGCTTTGCGTCCTGGTCTGGAGTATATTTAGAAATTCCAACAAGCTTTGCCTTGGGATGTTTTGCTATAGCTTCTGCTACCCTTTTTCCTATAGTTCCGTATCCATTAACACAAACATTTACCATATTAATCACGCAACACTAAGTCCCAATGGCTCTAGCCCAGGTAAAGTACCAAACACTAAAAGCTCTAAGAAAGCTTTACCCCCGCTGCTGCGCATATTTGGCTTAAACCCTAAAATATCCATCATCGTATTGAAATCTCCTCCCCCACCAATAACAAAGTGCTTGTTCAGGGGATTAAATACTTCTGTATACACTTGTATTGTTCCTTTGGCATTTGGCAATTTCTCATATTCACCCAAAGGGCCGTTGCCAATAATTGTTGAACTCGGATTTTTAGATAAAATATTCTTATAAAACTTTACTGTCTTAGGTCCTATGTCAACAATCAATCCATTCAAATTGTTGGGAGAAACAAGCTCTTTCCCATTCGAATTTTCCACATAAAAATCTTTCGGTGTTATTACCCTATCATTAAATTTCTTTATTATTTCAGTTGCTCTCTTAACTACATTCCCATTAATGTCAAATATAGTTTCATTTTCGCCTATGTTTTCACCTTTTGCTTTCAGCATCAGCAAAGCTAGAGGTCCTGCGGTTAAAACAATTGAATTCTTAAATGCAGTCAAAAATGGTTCAAACAAATGCAGGTAATCCTCAAATTTCCCACCACCCCACAGACATATTACATTACTTTTTCCCATCTTTTCTTTCGATATTTTTACTCTAATGAGTTCGTTCTTTGTCAACTGGCCTGCGATTACTTCATAGCCTTCGGCTTTCAATTGCATCGGTAAGCCGTATACACTCAAATCTTTCCTATGGCAAACTGACAAATCGTCCTTGACGTACACAATATTCTTATTGGTTATTTTCTCGACTTCTTTGAAAGTTTTGTAAAGAGCTGTATTAGTTACATCGGTATAATTTTTCTCTTCGTCCAAGCTGCGTATATTTTCCACAAGCAGTATGTCGCCAGCTTTCGCATCCTTAGCTGCTTTTGGTAAATATAAAATGTTACTGATAAATTTAACTCTATTTTGGAAATATTTTTGTATGACACTCAAATGAAGTTTTAAAGTATCTTCTTTTTTCCTTCCTTGATGGGAGATGATTATTACAATATCCGCTCCATTCTTTAGACACATTTTTATTGCGTTTACACCGTCCATTATTCTATGTTCGTCCAAAAGCTTTCCTGTCGATTTATCTATAGGCGAGTTCATGTCTACTCGCAAAAACACAATAGAATTATTTAATTTTACAATGTTGTTTTTTGGCATATCCATATCTCTTTCCATATAAACAACTTAATCTATTACTTTTTAGTTAGGCATATTAGTTCTATGTACATAAACTTTATATATAGATGAATTCCACATATTTAGTGATTGACAATGTTCAAGCACAGGACATCTATAGAATTCCCACCTGATTTATGGAAGGAGCTGTCAGCAAAGGTGCCTGAAAGGAAGAAAGGGACTTTCATCACTGAGGCGGTCAAAGAGAAGCTTTCAAGGGAGGCTACCAAATTAGTCATTCTATGCGGTGGTGAAGGAACGAGGATGAGGCCATTGACGTTTTCAATACCCAAACCAATGCTCCCCATTGGATACAAGCCTATTTTAGAACATACGCTCCAATCCTACAGCAATCAGGGATTTCATAACGTTGTTTTGTCTATAGGATATCTGGCTGAGCATATAGTGAAATATTTTGGGAACGGCTCGTCAATGGGCATCAACATACAATATGTCTCGGAAAAACACCCTTTAGGCACCGGGGGGGCTTTGAAGAATGCAGAGAATCTGGTTAATTCAACTTTTGTATGCACTTACGGGGATGTTTTGTTTGGCAATATCAACCTTAAGGAAATAATACAATTTCATAGGGAGAAGCGAGCTTTAGGCACGATAGTTCTTTGGAAGGCAAAGGATGCAAGGAGGTTTGGCTTGGTTGAGATTGACGGCAATGGAAGGATATTGGATTTCACAGAAAAACCCAAGTACATGACATCGGGGCTGATCAATGCCGGGCTGTGTATTTTAGAGCCTGAGATATTCAAGTTCATTCCCAAGAACAAAACAGTTTCGCTTGAAAATGATGTATTTACAGAGTTGGTTAAGAAGGAGAATTTGTACGGGTTCGTTTATAACGGGTATTGGGCTGACATAGGCGTGCCTGAAGATTATGAAAGAGTAGCCCAGCATTTCCTGTCAAAAAAGATTTCCTAGATTAGCATTTATTTATTAAGGTTAATTCAGATTTATGAACCAATTTCTAGTATCGATGGTTTTGGCTGTACTGGTATCTTCTGCGGCAACATACCTTTTAACTACAATGAATTTGCAGCCAGCTGGCATGGAAAATAAATCGCCATCAACTGCAGAAGCTACTGATGTTGCACCACCAAAGATAATCCAAAAAATAGAAAGCGATACTAAATCATGGATAACATCAAAAACTACGAAAATTGAATTAAGCTGTTTGGAGTCGTGTGATGACGGAAATGCGTGCACTTACGATTATTGCAACAAAACTACAGATTTTAAATGCGTGCACACAATTCTAAGGGGCGAAGTGGAAGATTGTAAAGGACAGGTAGAAGGCACTTGTTATAAAAATTCCTGTGTTTCCGGCACTTGTACATTAATTTACTCGTCAACCTGCTGCGGAAATGGCAAATGCGATGCAGATGAGGATTATTCCCTTTGTCCAAGGGATTGTGAGCAAACAGTAATTCAACAGACTGCAGAAGAAACACAAACTACTCAAACAGAACAAACCACTACAACTAGTATATCTAGCGAAAACTGCGATCCTTCATATCCAGATTTTTGCATACCGTCGCCTCCTCCTGATTTGAACTGTAAAAATATATCTTCTAAAAAATTCCGTGTTCTACCGCCCGATCCGCATCATTTAGATGGGGATAATGATGGAATAGGTTGCGAGTCATGAATATAGTGAGTAAAATATCATACTAAGATTTCATTTGCCTTCCTTACAATTTCTTTTGCTTTAGACTTTCCTACTTTAGCCAGCCTGCTTAATTTTTTAAAGTCAACCCCAGCAACTTGCTCCAATAAAATGAAGCCATTATCAGCCAATCTTATTTGTGTAGCAGCATCCAGCCCTTTGATCAAAGTAATGGGATATAGTTCATTATTTTCTATCATCACCTCTAAACCTCCTTCTTCTGGATACCTCCAGCCTATCGCGCCTATGTTCTTGCATTCGGCATACCGTTTGGCATGCTCAGATAATTTTGCATTTGTTACAACCATTGCCTTGGAGAAATTGCTATTGGATTCGATTAAATCCTCAAAAGTAGCTTGCGCTTCCAGGAAAACACCAACGCCTGTGTAAGTATGCGGTTGATAATGATGTTTGACTTCTACGTATAATTTTTCATTTCCTTTGCTGGCTATAGCATCTATCTCATGTTCAACGCATTTCCCAGCAACAATTTTGTTTGTTTTAACATCGTATCCTTCTTTTTTCAGCAACAAAGCTATGAATTGCTCAAAATCGGGCTTTGGTCTCAGCAAAGAGACAGCTTCCCTTAAATTAATTTGGTGCTTTATCTCAGGCCTGTATTCAGATATATACCTAAAAATCATTTTTAGAATCTGTTTGGTAGTAATGCCATTGTATACTTGCCTTGATATTTTATCGGCTATTTCTTCAGCAGCATCTTCGCTTGCTTTCATCCTCAAACAGGTTCTGACAATTTTATATTTTTCAAATAGCTGTCTGCTGCCATCGGCTTTGATTACGTTTATCATTAATAATGAATTGGTTAAAAGAAAATAAAATACACGGTTTAACTATTGTAGGATAGTGAAATGGCATAAAAAAAAGATTTATATGGACGGTTAACAATAATATAACAATCGAAAATTAATTAAAAGTCTCGAAACAAATATTTATAAGTAAAGGAATTAAAAGATTATTATGGTTGACAGACCGCAGACGAAATTATTGCTAGTTTTCCTTACAGCTTTAGTTTCTTTGTCAGTAATGTCAGTTTCCGCTTTTGCGATGGCTCAATTGAATGATAGTTCGTTTAACATAAGTATAGATCAATCAAGCCTTGTTAGTACAGCCAACAATTCGAGAACCACTGGAAATTACAATGCCTCTGCAGTGTGGGTATTTTCAATACAAATATTTGAACTTAATACATCTGCCCAATTAACGACTAAAATAAATCTTAATGACAGCATTTCAAATGTAACATGGATGTTTGCCCATCAAAATGCAACGGCATTTACTAGAAACTATACATTCGGTTCAGGTCCTGGACAGAACCGTACTGGCGGTGGCACTTTTAATGGTACATCTGCATTCAACTCTACGGCAACAGCTCGTTGGACACTTAACATCAGCCAACCTTTGATTGGACCGGCAGGCAATTGGAATCTTACGATAGTTGCCAGTAATGCATCGGATGCGGCATTTGGCGGAGCATGTGGTAGTTGCATCAATTCGTCTTTCTTCCAATTTTACATAGCCCCATCTCCATTAAACTTGACAATAAGGTTGAATGATACAGATGCAAACCTTAATAGAACTTATGAGTTTGGTGCTACAGCGGTGGTTGCACTGCTTAATATTACTGTTTCCAATACTTCATCTCTCAACGCCACTGGCGAGAAAATATTTGTATATATTGATACTAATGAGAGTGGTATTTGGGCTATATCCGCAGGCGCCTTGACGAATATTTCTACAGCTACTACAAATGTTCTAGCAAACTTGAATACGACTTCATGGCCTATGCGACTTAACAAAAGTTATCTGATAAGAGCCTCTTTGACAGGAGGACCTTTAAACGGAGTCGCTCAAAACTTCACAGCTTCAAATGTTACCGTTTATGTCACGGTCAAAGACAATCAAGCTCCGAGTATAAGTATAAGCAAGCCAGCCGCCGGATCTGCCTTCACTGAAAATTCGGCTACTTTTAGGTTTACCGTTGATGATAACGCGGCAGATGCAGCCACTTGTGAATATAAGCTTGATAGTGGGAGCTTTAAAGGTGCAAGTGCTGGAACTGACATAAGTATTTCTGATTTAAGCACTGGAGATCATACTATCCTTGCACGATGTGATGACGCATCAAGCATCCGTACAGAAACAACAGTCAAGTTCAGCGTTAATGTTTTACCATCAGCACCAGGACCATCATCAACATCAACACCTGTTGTATCCACACCTAGCGAGGATAAAGGCCAAGTATTTATTGCGAAAATATCTGCAAACAAGCAAGTTGTAGTATCTATCACAAAGGGAGATGTGTCAGAGATAACTGTATCTGTTAAGAATGATGTCACTTCTATCTATATTAACATAAATAGATTGGACGTAAAGCCTGCAGATCTGTCAGACGCTCCAGGCAAGGTATTCAGGTACATAGACATCAAGCCATCAGGCTTGCCTGAAAGTGCTATTGATAAAGCCAAGATTAAATTCAAAGTAGATAAAAGCTGGATAACTTCGAATAACGCAGACCCAACCAAAATAGTTTTGAAGAGATTTGCAAATGGAATTTGGAACAATTTAGTAACAGCTAAAGTTTCAGAAGATGCAACCAGCATAACTTATGAAGCCGAGACACCAGGATTTTCCACATTTGCAATTTCATTCGACGAAGCGGCACCAGCAGTAACTCCAGCACCAGGTGAAGCACCAATCACAACCACAATCCCAGCACCATCAGTTACATCAACTACGATACCAAGTGCAGCTCCAGGTGTAGGTGGCATAAGTCCAGTTATCATTGGAGTAGTTATAGTAGTAATTGTAGCGATAGCTATATACTTAGTCAAAACTGGCGTCATTTAAATTTTAAATTTCTTCCTTAGGTTTGAATAAATCCAATTGCACTCCAGCTTCTTTCAAGAGTCTAGTTCCCAAGTCATCAGGATAGCTGCCGCCAGCCACAACCCTCTTTATCTGCGCATTAATTATCATTTTGCTGCACAAAGTGCAGGGTGTAAATGTCGTAAACAATGTAGTGTCTTTAGTGCTCACGCCATGCAAAGCAGCCTGGACTATTGCATTCTCTTCAGCATGGCAGCATGCGCAATTGCTTAAATCCAAGCCAGAGAATGTGACGCCTTCCATCTTATTCTTGCATCTTTCACATCCGCCTTCATTGCAGTGCTTTGTTTTTGCTGGTGTGCCATTATAACCGGTAGATATGACTCTATTGTCTTTAACCAGTACAGCGCCAGCCTGTCTGGTCAAGCATGTAGAACGTTTTTTAGAAACATGTGCCATTTCCATGAAGTATTCATCCCATGTAGGTCTTGGCATAGAAATTTTATTATCGATTTAGATATTTAAGTTCATCATTTAATTTCTTCTTTTAACATGCTTTTAATCTCAACACTGTTTTTACCGAAGTATTTCTCAAAATCAGGAGTGGTGCTTACCAGTTTAGTCCTGCTGTATTTCTCTGTTTTAACCAAACCTTTTTTTTCCAATTCATCGATATACCCGTAGGCTTTGTTGCCCTGGTATCTGACTATAATAGATTGTTTGACAGGTTGCTTGACTGCAACTATTGCCAGTGTTCTCATCATCCCGTCGGATAAATCTGAAAATGGCGCCAGCTTCGCAATTCTATCCCTGTATTCAGCTTTTACTCTTAGTTCATAACCTTCTGGTGTCTCTATTAAATCAATGCCTCTATCGCTATTCTTTAAATCTTGCTGCAATTCTTCTACGAGTTCTTTTATCTCATCTGCAGGGCCTATGCCGACTATATTCGATAGTCTTTGCAGACTTAGAGGTTTGTCAGAAACAAATAAAGCGGACTCGAGCAATGCCTTTTTGTTCATAATTAATAGATTATCTTTTCAAGTTGATTAGTTTTTATCGCAGTTTTGAGCTCTTGAGCTATTCTTTTCCCTGTAGATAATGCCGAATCGCCGTAAGCATAAACTGTGTAAGGCGAGCCTGACGGATAGAGGTTGGTTCCTGCAACAATCCTGCAGGATATTTCAAAAGTTATGTACTTCATTTCTGGCGTGAAGAAGGTTTCTATGCAGAACGGTCCTACCATGCCAGGCGGGAATAATTTTATTGAAGCCTTGACAGCTTTGTCAGCCAAATCAAATATCTTCGGCAATTGGGATTCCCTTGCAATCAAAGGTGTATTGCCGGCAACACTATAGCTTGGCATAATTCCTATCTCTCTCATCTCGCTTGGATTCAATCCAGTCCTGTGCAAATCATCTATGTTAGTTTCGTCTCTCCTGTCAATTCCCATCAAAGTTACACCGCCTAAAATTTTGTCATCAGAATTGATCTTCCAGCCATTCGCAGACAAAGGCGAGAAGAAAAAGTGGTGATAGTATCTGCTGCCTGGAATATAATCCTGTATTGTTATTGACTTTACATCTGTTTTTGAAAGCACCTTGAGCCTAACTATTTTCTCTATCTCTTCGTCCAATTGTTCTGCGGATCTGATTTTGAAAAACCCTTTGCCTCCCTTTGCCCCGCCAAATTTGACAAAATAAAGTTTGCCGTGAGTCAATTCATTTCTAGCATATTCTTTCGGCATCTCCAATCCAGCATTCTTCTCTAGCCACTCCTTCTGTTTCCCCCTGTCGGCTTCCCATTCTAAACTTCTTCTATTGCCGAACATAGGGACAGTAAATTTATTTAGCAAATTATCAGAACCAACATATTCTACAAACGAGCCATGCGGAATGATGATTACATTTCTCTTCATCAATTGCTCTTGGAATTTCTCATCAAGTATGTCTTTCCAGCTGCTTACTTTTAGAAATTCATCTGGTGTTGAAGATTGGAATGATTCGTAAGTCTTTTTCTGCAAATCATTATTGTAGATTCCCAAAGTTTTGAAGCCTTCTTGCTTGGCGCCGAAGAATATCTGTAGAGCAGAATGGGAGCATATGGTTGCTATAGTAAGCTTTTCCTTGTCGTAATTTTTTAAAGTTTCTCTGATATCTTCTTTTGTTATCATGTTACCACATCAGTTAAAGTATTGTTCTTAATCGCATGTTTTATTTCCAGCATCGGCAGATCCATTGCACTCTCTAACCTAGAGATGTTAAATTGATTTAATAGTTTCGAGTATTTTAAAGTCAACCTTCGCATCTCTGGGGAAGTTGGGCCTACAGCTGGAGCGCCTGGCACCCTAGGGCTAACATCAAATACAAAAAATTCCAATTTACTTCCATCATAAGCCAATGCCCCCTGCAATGCAAACAGTCCGAAAATTCCAGGTGGAAATTCTTTCTCACAAATTCTTCTAAATCTTTCTGCAGCCTCATACACCAATGGTTTTTGAGATTCCCTCATGGTTAATCCAGCATGGCCTACTTCCTCATTTACAATTGGCATATCGAGTGTTAGTTGCTCTTTTGCCGGCAATGATAATACTCCATGCAAGTTGGTTTGTTTCCTTTCATCAAATCCAATGAAATCAAAATCACCAATTTCCTTCAAAGCCCATCCCTGAAAGTTCGCGTTGAATTTCTGCCCTAAAATAAATTCCTCTATTCTAGCTTTGGATAAATCAATTTCAGTTATTACATCCTTTTTTATTAATTCATAAGATTTTCTTTTGAATTCTTCATCTGAGCTGCAGTAGAAGAAAGCTCTTTCATTTGGACGATGTTTTTGCTGGACTTTGACAATTGCTAGTCTATCGATTTCATTTGGTGAACTGAACTTTTTAGGAATCCTGATGCCAGATTTTTCTAGCAGCCAATATTGATTTTTGGTTTCATTCCTTTCTTCGGTTCTTAATAGAAACCTGTTTCCATATATCGGAATTTTGAACGAGTTTTCTATTGCATCATATCCTGTATAAACGGAAAATGAGCGATTGGGTACGAATATAGTATTTAACTTTCTCAATTTATCTTGGATATTTTCTTTTGTTATATCGGAAAATTTATCTAGAACTATTACAGTATCGAATAAGTGGGAATTATGTTTGACATACAGTTCATCCCTGCCTTTCTGGCATACAATAACTGTAGAGAAACCAAAGGATTTTGCAGCGATTCCAACCTCTTCAGCAGAATGAGAGCCTAGGACACCTATTGTTACATTGGTGTAGTTTTCAACCGTTTCTTGAATTTCTTTCCTTTCCAGCATATTTTATTATAACAAGTGAATTTATTAAACTTATCATAAATGCCTTTAACGCCGTCTGCAATTTTTAAATAGATTATCTGGTGCTTAAAGTTTTTATCACATTTTCTACCTGGTTGATTGCATTACCTAAATAATTTTTAGGATTCAAATACCAATTTAATTCCTCTTCAGTAAAATATTTGGATATACCATTATCAATCAAAACTTCTTTCAAACCTTTACCAGTTTTAATTACTTCATGCGAACAATTTCTCAAAAATTCATGTGCTTCTTGCCTACCCATGCCTTTCTTAACCAAGCCATTCATCAAATGTTCAGTCATTATCAGTCCTTTAGTTAAGTCCAAATTCCTTTTGATATTGTCGTAATTAAATTCCAATCCATTCAATATTTGAGCCATTTGTCTAAGCATGTAGTCCAAAAGTATGAAAGCTTCTGTATAAATTATTCTTTCTGGAGCTGAGTTGGTTAAGTCCCTTTCGTGCTCTAAAGACACATTTTCCAATGAAGTATAGACGAATGATTTGACTATTCTTGCCAATCCGCATATCCTCTCGCTTTTATGGGGATTTCTCTTGTGCGGCATTGCCGATGAGCCGACTTGCTTAACTTTAACTGGCTCCATTACTTCTGCTATCTCTGTTCGTTGAAGGTTTCTTATTTCCTTTGCCATTTTGTCCAAAGTTGAAGCAATTAATGCTAGCTTCATTACCAATTCAGCATGTCTATCTCTTTGAACAATTTGTGTGGTGATTAAAGTTGATTCCAAATTCAATTCTTCCATCACTAGTTTATGTATATCTCCAGCCTTTTCACCGTGGCTAGCTCCAGTTCCAACAGCACCTGTCATCTTGCCAACTAAAACCCTCCTTTTCATTTCTTCCAGTCTTTCCAAATGCCTTTGCATTTCTGTAGCCCAAAGAGCAAACTTCATTCCATATGTGGTTGGCAATGCATGCTGTCCATGAGTTCTTGCTACGCAAACAGTTTGTTTATGATTATTAGCTAGATTTATCAAAACGGTTTTCAATTCATTCAAATCATTCTCAATTATTTTAATTGCATCTTTTAATTGCAATGATAATGCTGTGTCTTCAATGTCATAAGAAGTAGCGCCAAGATGCACATAATTTTTAGCTTCACCTTCACAAACTTCAGTCAATGCTTCTATCATGGCCATTAGATCATGTTGTATTTCTTCCTCTATAGTTTTCACACGTTCCAGTTTTACAAAATTAAGATTAGCTTTCCTTTCTATCTCTTCAGAAGATGGTTGAGGAATATTTCCTAATTTGGCATGGACTTTTGCCAGTGTTGCTTCAACCTTAAGCCAAGTTTCTAGTTTGTTCTCTTCAGTCCATATTCTCTTCATTTCAGGATAGAAATAACGGTATTCTATCGGATGTACAGCCATGTTATCACAGGGTAAATATACATTTGATGATAAGGTTTAAAAGTTAATTTGGCGAATATTTTGAACTGAATAAAACAGCGGCAGCAGAACGACTTTTATATTGCTGAACCATTGTATCATTTGGTTCACCAACATAATGACCTCTTACAAAAGTACTCCCTTCAGGTACAGGCCAGCTTTGAGCAGCAGCAAGTGTCAATTGTTTTGGAGAGGGATGGTGACTTGGAAGTAATCTTCTGGTATGTGGTGTTACCCAGTAACCAGTGAGCTCTCGTACGAGTTTTTCAAGTCTTTGATATTCTAAATTAGCCTTCGCAGGATCTGTGTTATATGTAACTTGAAACGAAGGTAGTAATATGACAGTGGGTTGTCCATCATGCTGCAAATGTAGTTTATATGGCCCACGTTGTTCTCTATAATCTCTCTCAAGAGCTTTTTTTACCATCATATCCCTACCGAAAGCAGCTACAAGATTGTGTAAGCCTAAGAAAGGAGATAATGGTAAATATTCTCCTACGTTTTCGTGTATAAACTGAACAAGATTAGAGTGTAGCATTCCTATGTAACGAATTTCATCACCGACTCTTTGGAAGCTCTCAGTTCCAAAAGGGAAGGAAATTTTTCCAAAGGCTATTGTGCCATCGACATGTCTTACAGAATATTCGAAACCTTGTTTTGGTGAGCTTCGATCAATAACAGTGACAGTTGCGATACTTTCCCCAGATCTATATCTAGTTTGTTTTGCTTCTCTTAAGGGAAACATATGAGGACGAGGGTCGAAACGTTTTCTGTCAGCATACCCTTCCCTCAAAAGCAGATCAGAATGCTCATCAGCATCTGCTACATGAGGATAGCCAGCAACGACACTTAAATCACTCCACGAATCAGTTTCCATAACAAGTCTATCTAATGTGGCTAGTTCAAAAAAGTTTACAGCGTGAGCTGCAAGAGTATGCCATTTCACCAATGCTTCTTTAAATGCTACTGGATTGTCTGGAGGTTCTCGGATTCTTCTGGAAATAGGCTCTCCATAAGGTTTGAATGTAAGGAGATAATTGCCTTTGCCTACCAATCTCAAGGAAACATCTCTCCATAATTCTGGCATAGCGAAATACGCAGCTCTATAAGTAACATCAGCTTGATCTTTTTCTTCATCAGGTAAATCTGTATGATAAACTTCTGATTGAGGATCAAACAAATGATTTGTCAAGTATTGACTTAACCCTCTAATAACTTTTACAAAACGTGCTGGATCTTTAGCAGCCATTTTCGTAAATTCTTGTCTTGCTTCAGTTCGTCTTTTAAAATTCGCTCTAAGTTCTTCAGGTGAAAGAGCTTCTATTGAGATACTATCAAGATAAGGAGCGAGCTCTGGTGGCAAAAATCTATGATGCCTGAGCGTGCCTACTTGATTTTGTTGCATAGCACGATATGTATTGAACATGTCAGTATGCATTAACTGGTTGCCTAGCCCATCGCCAGTTTCTTCAGGTAACACTCTTGAAAAAAGAGCTCTTGTACTTACTTCTAAATTAGCATCATATGCTTCAACCACAGTATCACTTAAATTAAGCATCTATAGAAACATTTAAATAGGTTACTTTTTGTTATCTATTTCATATTTTATAAAGAAAGTGGTAAAATGTCCAGACAGGTGTTAACAGTACTAGACCCATATAACGATGCAGAGTTGCATATTTTAGTAGCTTCAACTAGAAGAAACCCATCTGGGTTTTTAAATTATATGCGCGAAAGGGGAATTAGCGCAGAACAACAAGGAAAAATGTGGAGAGCATTTTTAGATGATGGCCTAACACCTGTAACGTATGTTAGTGCCACAGGATGTTATTTAGTAACTGTTTCTGGTCCAATTAGAGCACGAGTAGAAAGTGTTGCGGGTGAATTAATTGAGCAGTTAGGTGAAGTTGAAAATCAGAGAGCCGTTGATTTGACGATAGAAGCTCTTGATCAAGCATATCGTGTCAATCGTGCACAAAGAAAATCAAGATTCAATTGAATCCATAATGATTAGAATTTCTCTCCAGTCAATTTCTCAAACACATAAGTGTAAGTATCTGTAGTTTTTTTTATAATATCTTCAGACAATAATGGAGGTTTAGGTGCATCTCTACCTTCCTTTCTAGCTCTATCCAAAGCATCTTTATAGCCAACAGCAATCAACCAATCTCTTACCAACTGCTTATCAAATGCCTTTTGTGATTTACCAGCTTCATACTTAGTCTTATCCCACATTCTGAACTCATCAGGCCCAATAGAATCAGCTAAAAGTATATCACCATTTTCATCCTTGCCGAACTCAAATTTTATATCAGCAACAATAAAACCAGCTTTATCTGCAATCTGAGAAATTTTCTTGTATAATTCAATACTTTTATTTCTTAGCCACTCGTATTCTTCACCAGTCAACCATTTTTTATCATCAACAACCTCATCTTTAGTTACAGGCCTGTCTTTCTTCTCAAATTTAGTAGTAGGATCAAACATAGGTTCTGATAATTTGCTAGCTAATATAGTATTATCAAGTTTTACCTCCCCATTCTTCACTCTTTCGTACAAACTGCCATAGAGATAGCCGCGAACAACGCATTCCATAGGAATCAAATCAAGTTTTTTCACAACCATTCTATTTGGTCTAACGACTTCCAACATATGGTTAGGAACGTTTAACGTTTTGAAGAAAAATTCACCTAGCCTGCATAAAACTTCACCTTTCTTAGGTATTTCAGACGGCATTATTACATCGAATGCAGAAACACGGTTGGAGAATTCAAAAAGTAATTGCTCATTGCCATAGTCATATAAATCCTTCACCTTGCCTTTTCTTATCAACTGCATATAATCTACTTGAATAATAAAGTTTTAAATAATTTATTGATTAATATTTCATATGTCTTATAGAGAAGATTTAATG
Source organism: Candidatus Aenigmatarchaeota archaeon (assembly GCA_016198705.1). GTDB lineage: Archaea > Aenigmatarchaeota > Aenigmatarchaeia > CG10238-14 > SCSR01 > JACQIA01. Next base: position 1,364 of record JACQIA010000059.1, on the reverse strand, counting down.
CGTTCTGTAATTCGTAGCAGTGACATATTGTAGGTTATTATTCTGAATTAGGATATGATGGGTTCAGGAGATTAATTACCGCTGCTTGTTTTGGAGTAGCATTGGGCGGACTGTTAAATGATAAACCCCAATATGTGCTAGTAGGAACTATTGCATATAGTATAGCAAGATTTCTACCACGTTTAAAGTATCGCGAACGTCGCAGATTTTGATAATAAACATACCTTTTCTTATCAGCTGCATGCAATCTTAGAATAAATTGGTTATTTAATTAAGCTAAATCATTATTTATTATCCCGTCCGAACATTTCGTAAATATCCGAATATCTTTCATCTAAATAAAGTACAATGGGCCGATAATTTGTCGCCCTAATATTAGATAGACGAGAAGCGGGGTTCTCAACATGTAACATAGTTCCATCGCATTTAAAGTTAACTCCAGTACGATTTTTCTCCCTAGTCAATCCCAGAGAACCCATCTGTTGCATTAGTACATCATAGCCACCTTCTGGACAGTAGAATCCAATACAAAATTTTAATCTCCCAGTTGTTACTGCTTTACCAGCAAAACGATATTCTCTTAAAATATCGACAATCTTATAAGCATATGCTTGATGTATCATAATTATCTTCTATAATTTTGTTATCCATTTTGCAAAAGGATAATAGTATCCTCTCTATCAGGTCCTATTGATACTAATTTTACAGGTGATTTTAGTTCTTTAGAAATGAAATATACGTAATCTCTAGCTTCTTTTGGTAAGCTTTTACCTTCCACATTTTCCCAACCTTCAAAAGTTTGATATACAGGTTTCACCATTGCTAATTTTTTAGCACCAAGCGGAAAATGCTCAATTCTATTCTTATCAATTTCATATGCCACGCAAACTTTGATCTCGTCCAAACCACTCAGCACATCAAGTTTAGTTATCATTATTTCATCAATCCCATTAATTGTTTTGGCATACTTCAACATAACCAAATCCAGCCAACCGCATCTTCTAGGTCTGCCAGTGGTAGTGCCAAACTCGTTTCCTTTCTGCCTAATTCTTTCACCAATTTCATCTTTCAGTTCTGTAGGAAACGGCCCTTCACCAACTCTTGTAGTGTAAGCTTTAACAACTCCAATCACTTTGTTTATTTTCGTTGGTCCAATGCCAAGTCCAATGCAAGCATTACCAGCAACAGTATTCGATGACGTTACAAATGGATAAGTACCGTGATCTACATCAAGCAAAGTACCTTGTGCACCCTCCAAAAGAATATTCTTGCCTTCGTCAATTGCCTGATTGATTTTTGAAGAAACATCCGTAACGTATTTTTTAATTTCAGGATAGTCATCGACAACATCTATTATTCTTAAC
>JACQIA010000058.1 GCA_016198705.1 Candidatus Aenigmatarchaeota archaeon | reverse complement strand
TTGACACAGTCCATGTTTTTCCAACATTATCAGAATATTTAAAATTAGCTGCACAATCTTTCTATAAGGATATAAGTAAATTAAGCTGTTGCACTGAGTAAAAAAATAATAAAATGACTACAAAGGTAGGAAATTCTTTCCTCATTAAATTTTTCAATTATTCAGGTGGACTGCAACTACCGCACACTTCAATCACCCCTTTATTCCTAAAGCTTTTGATAATCTAGGCACGTCATAACCTATGATGATCTCGCCATCGATTTCTGTAACAGGTATTCCAGTCTGTCCTGATTTCTTGACCATCTCTTCAGCTGACTTGGGATCTTTGTCTACATCCTTATTTTCATATTTAATCTTATGCGCATTCAGCCATTCCTTGGTTTTGTTGCACCATGGGCACCATGGAGCCGAATATACTGTTACTTTGTGCGTCATTTTCGTCACTCTATCTAATTAATTATATTGATTTTAGATATATCTTACTTTTAAAGGTTAAATGCGATTTTTAATCATTGTGGCGGCTGGCATCCGCAATCGCACACTTTCCCTTCATGTTCATGCCCGCACATAGAACATTCCATCCCTACACCTCCCTAACTTTTAAATAACTCTGTTTTTGGATTAAATGACAGCCAAGAGAACCACATTGCACTTGTACTGTCTATAGCAAATAATTTTTCCCTTTTGTATTGCCCATCTATAGCCACACCACCAAAATTCCATTCACTATTAGTTTGCTTGTCAAATAGCTTACCCTCCCGCAGTTCAAACTCTAAAATTTTGCCTTCTAACTCTCGATTGTACATTCTTAATGGGTTTATCTCAAATTGCTTGATGTCTATTGACGGATCTTTGACTACTAGAATACTAATATTGTTCACGGCATCGTTAACCAAACCTGCTTTGCCAACCTCTTCAACTGGATATGCTTTTGCAATTCCGTTTATAGTGATGCCAGAAACCATTGCTTTTGGGTGCAATCGCGCATCGCTAAAACTGGCGCCGAAACCTACAAAGTCATTAGAATAATAATCCCCATATGGATCTAAGCCATATGCTCTTATATAGCCTGTATTTCTGGATAAAACCTGTGTATTTGGATGCAGTTTTTTCCAATCCTTCCAAAGCATCGTATCTATTGGTATTTGCTTTAGTTTTGCTCCAGTCAATTCTCCAACTATCGCCTTGCCTCCAACTTGAGTCCAATAGGTGTCAGTCTTGTCATCATACATAACTAAATTGCTGTTGTAAAGTTTGCCTGATGTGCCGAAGTTGGATTCTTCTCCTGTTGGCAATTTTCTTTCAAAAGCTATACCAGTCCCGCAAAGTGGGCAGTAAGTGACTAGTAAAGGCTTGTCGTTTATCCTATCATTCGCAATTTCATGATATACCAAAATCTGTTTGGGGTATGCTCTTGCTATGTCATCAACAATTATTCCAAAAATTAAATCATTATCTGACAGCCATGTAGCTTGATCGACATTTTCGAATTTGGGATTGATTATTGCTGGTATGCCTCTGTCTACACCAATTCCTCCTTTTGGTGGACCACCTGATAAAATTAAGTTGGGATGGACTAAGTACTTTGTACCATCAGAAAGTGTTTTGATTTCTTCCTTCACTTCTTTCGATACTTCTTTTTCATCAACAGGTTTAGCTCGTTTAATTACAGATGCAAGCTTTTTTCTTATTTCATCCTCTGTCAAAGGACCAAACTTCCTGTCTTTAATTATGCCATTCTCATCAATAACATAACTGACAGGCATGCCAAATAAAATGTAAACTTTTGAAACGGTTCCTGCAGGGTCCCATAAAATTGGATAGATTATTCTTACAGGTAATGTTCTATCCAAATAATTTTGTGCAACAGATTTTGTTTCTCCACGGTTAATAAATAAAACAACTACATTATCGAATTCTTTTGCTACTTTTTGTATGTCAGGCATCTCGTCAATACAGAAGGGACACCATGATGCCCAGAAGTTTAGAAAAACAACTTTGCCTCTGAAGTCACTTAATTTAACTTTATTGCCTTTTGAATCTTCTAAAGTAAAATCTGGCGCTTTGTTGTCCACATTAACACCAATGTCTGCACTTGCAGATGTTGGCTCGATTGCACCGGCAAAACTTTCTGAAACAGAAGTCTGCAATGAATTTTCCAGAATAAAAATTATTCCTGCTATAACAGCTATTGACAGAATTACTAGCAAATTCTGTTGCCTTTTCATATACTAAGTTCTTTCTCACTTAATTAAAACTTATATTTTAATCATTAAATAAAAGGTTTATATAATTAACTTTGATTATAAAATGTATGAAATCGATTCTAGTAGCACCATTAGGACCCTATCCAGATGCTTTGTATGCATCAATTAAAGAAATTCCTATGGAAAAAATAATCCTTATATCCTCAGAAGAATATTTGGACTCTGCAAACAAAATTAAGAAAGACTTTGAAAAGTTTAAGATTGATGTTATCATTACCAAGATTGATGGCAATCTATGGGAGGAGACATTTAGAGTAATTTCTGAAATCAAAGGCAGGCTCCCTCCAGATAAGGACATGATAGTCAATGTTGGGGCTGCTGACAGAAGGATTATGTGCGCAGCTACTTCTGCCGCATTTGTTAATGGATTAAAGGCAGTGGATTCGGAGGATGGGCAATTAATGCCGCTACCAGTGCTAAAATTCTCTTACTACAAATTGTTATCTGACAAGAAGATTAGCGTTTTGAATGTGTTGTTCAAAGAGAAGGATTGTTGTGCTTCTTTGGAAGAGTTATCCGGTAAGACAAAAATGAGTTTGCCATTGATTGCATATCACATTAATGGCAACATCAAGTCAGAAGGATTGAAGCGAATGGGTTTAGTTAATACAAAAGAAGTAAGAGGCAAGATTAAAGTTACGCTGACTGAATTGGGCAATTTACTTGTAAAAGGTTATGTTGGGCAAGAATTGTCTTAACTATTTCCTAAATCCACCAAGATAGTTGATGGTAAATAAAAGCAAACCTATGGCAGTCAAATTTATCAGCCAGCCGAATTGAGTCAAAATGCCAACAGCACTAGCGGGCAGAAGCAATACACCTAGTGAAGCACATGCCGGACATTGTGCAACCATGAATAAGCCGAAAGTTGCACCTGAACTTGCACCTACACCTTTGATTTTTGCATTAGCAGGGCAAACCTTAGGTTGTCTCCAATTGTACACTTGGAAGGATAATGTAATTCCAAATAAGGCTGCAAATACGATGAATAAAATAGCATTGTACCAAGGGATTATTGTAAGCCACAAATCAATATTTTGAATTATTCCCAATACTTGGGTGTAAATATAAATTCCTGACATTGTTAACGAAGAAATTATTGCAAGTGCCAAATAGTTAGATTTTCTCAACACCTTTAAAATCTTCAATTAATCACCAATGATAGTTTTACCAAATAATTGTTAGCAACTTAAGCAGCCAATTCAGCATCAATCACTTGCTGGAAAACTGAATAAGGTTGAGCTCCTACTACTTCCAAACCATTAACAAAGAAAGTAGGTGTGCCTGAAACCCCTGCTGTACCTCCTTCTTGTATATCTCCTTGAACTTCATTTCTGTATTTGGCTGAATCTACACAACTATTAAACTTGTTTGCATCTAATCCAGGAATTTGTGTTGCGTATTGCTTGAATAAATCGAATGGTTTAGAGTTACCAGCCCAATCATTTTGTTTAGCGAAAATGATGTCATGCATTTCCCAATATTTTCCTTGTTCAAATGCACATGCTGCTGCTTCATCTGCCTCATCTGCCTCGGTATGGAATGGCAATGGAAATGATTTATGAACAAGCAAAACTTTACCGGTATCTATGTATTCTTTTTTTATTTGAGGATATGTCTGATCGTTATGCCTTTTGCAGAATGGGCATTGAAAATCATTAAATTCTACTATAACCACTTTAGCATCTTTTTTACCTAATGATGGCTCATCTTCAATAGATACTTGAACTTTTGATGGTTGTTGTGGTAATGAAGAGTCTTGAGATGGTGAAGGTGCAATAATCTGCCCTGTTATTGCAGGCTGTATTTGGGTAGTTCCCAACTGGAAAACATTCCCCAAAAAGTATCCGATTACTAAAAATAGTACTGCTATAACAACTGTACCTGCATCAATTTTAATTGTTATCGAGGGCATTTAACAGTCCTTTCTCTTGGCATGTTTTATTATGGATGTTTAATCCTAAAACTATAATTTTAACCCCATAATCTCATCTTGATTTGTTCCATGTTTATCCTATGCCTTTCCAAAAGTATTTTATCTATCTCTTCTTCCTCGTATCTATCTAATTCTTTTATAGGAACTGGTAGTATCTTAAAATTTAGTCTTGACAAAGAACTTAATAAATTCTTAAGCATACCACTGCCACGCTCAAGATGGTACAGCTCATGTAATAATACCGCTTTAATTGACTTATCATCCAATCGTTCAATCAAACTATCTGACAAAAATATGGCTTTTTTGAAACCATCTACTACAAATGCCTTTGGTTCTTTTGAAAAGAAAACGTACATTTTTGGTATTTTGATATTGAGTCTTTTTGAAATTCTAGACGAAAAGCTATTCAATGCTCTTCGCTCGAATTGAATTGGTTTGTAGGAAAATTTGACCAAATAAAAAGACAAAAAATACGAGAGTATGTAAGAGCCTATTCCAACTGCAGGTATAATGACTGGCAAACTCTTCAAAATAAAATGCCCATTAAAAATTAACCCTGCGGTAAAAATTGCTGTTGATAAAAATGCTATGCTAAAAAGTCTAAAACCTATGAATTTTTTCAAGTTGCTTCTGAAGAAAAAAGCGGAAAAGAAAAATGCAATTGAAAGTGCTACACTACCAAAAAGTATACCCCCAGGATATGATGGCTGGATGCCAGAGCTTACCAAACATGAACTGGTACAACTAACTAGTTCACTTATTTGTGATATGCAGTAAAGACAAGACTCAATCATATTTTCACTTTATTTTTTTCTTAAGATTTGCAACGCATGCTTCGCCAAAACTATTTCTAAGGAATTCTACGAACTTATTTGCCAAATGATTTCCAAATTCTTCTTTCGTAAACTTGGGATGATAAACAAATCTTATGCCACCTTTACCTCTTTCGGCTTTTCTTTTTAGGATGCCTTTTTCATGCAGCCGCCCTAAGGTAACTGCAATACTAGAATGGGATACATTATGTTTCTCGCCAAATAGTTTGTACAAAATATTTGTACTTCCGTAGCCTTTACTCCATAGGTACCTCAAAACATCTGCTTCAAGCCTGCTAAACAAAGAGTCTATATCCTTACCTTCAAAGTCCAGCTTTCTCACAACTAATTATTTGGTAATTCTATATTTAAACCTTTACAAACTTTGAAAAGCTTTTTAAGCAAGGGAATTCTAATAATTAATAAAGTTTTACAAACAAGGTAAAGCAAGTGATATTGATTGAATATTAAATACATTAAGGATATAATTGGTTATAATTTATCGATTTTAAAAAAGAGTGAATATAAGGAAACAGCACTAGGAGCAACACTTTTGCTATTTGTACTATTTTCTTTCTTGTATGGAATATTCAGAATTCCAGTTATAGATTTTGGCATAGTAAGGATGACTCCGATATCAATTTCTGATGTTGTTTATCTAATTGTTACTGTATCTTTGCTTGGCATCTTAATCACATTACTAAAATATAAAACTGATGCAGTTTCTATGAAAGCTAAGGGCAGTAGTGGTTTTAGTGGCTTTTTAGCTGGTTTTATTGCAGCCGTATGCCCTGTATGCCAAACACTTAGTGTAGCTGCTTTTGGAGCAACTATTGCGTCGATACCAACAGGATTTCTATTGCCGTATGTAGATTTGATAAGATTGGCTAGTCTTGTATTGTTAAGTTTTGGTTTATATTCGGTTGCTTATTCACTTTATGTGAATACTTGTCCTTATTGCAAGATAGACATTAAATCAACAATTAAGAAAATAAAAATATCAGTGCAATCATCAGATGAAGTATTTCCTTTTCTACAGAATAAATTAGTCGTGTCTATATTGGCTGTATTGGCAGTAGTTGTTATTTTGAATCAATTCCTAGCTACTTCGGCATTCGCATCATTAGTTTCCTCCTCATCGGGTGGAACTGTTTCAATTAGCTCTAGTTCATTGAAGTTAGAATATGGTCCTAAGACAACTTTGAAGCCAATGCCTCTAGCTGGTGGTGAACAACCAGTTGTTGCTGGATATAAAACAAAGGTAAAATCACTTCCGACAATAAGTGAATTAAGTGTATCGCCTTCTACTGGCGATTTAGCACAAGATCTATTGAATAATGTTATCCCACGAGGAACACCATGGTATGGTACTGAGGCAGGTGTTAGTTTTGATGATCCGATAAACGCACAGAAGCTGTGGGCGAAGGGTAGAACAATACAACTTGATGCAACACAAGACGAAAGATGGAAGAGAATTGTCAATTCATTCACATGCGATTATTGTTGCGGATCTCCACAGAACCCAACGATAATAACAAGATGCGGTTGCGCTCATTCTGCTGCAGCACAAGGGATGACTAAATGGTTTATAAAAACTTATGGTGATAAATATTCCGATGAGGAGATTTACGGAGAGATGGCAAGATGGTATGCTGTCTGGTATCCTGGACCAACGATAAAAAGAATAGTTCAGGAGGCAAGTCTGTAATTATACAAAATGGAGGTAGAAAAATGATAAAATTAAATACAAACATGCTGCTAACCGTGCTGATAGGGACAATGGTACTAGTGTCAGCTATGCAGACGCTACAGCTAGTTAGCCTTACAAGTGCACTGTCAAGCGGAAGAATAGCTGTCGGCACCGGTGCTGCTGTAGCAAGTGCTCCTTTGGTATCTAGTGGCGCTGCAGCGAGTGGAAGTCTAGCGAATTTGCCAAGCATGGTCGGCGGATGCTAAATTAATAAGGGAATGGAACAAAGTGGTAGATATAGCTATAGCGATATCAAAAAACAAAAGCACTGTAACAAAGAATCTAGTACTTGTGTTATTTTCCTTGTTTATTGTTTTTTCTTTGACAAATACAGTACTTCTTTCAAATATGAGCAACCTTATAATTGGGAAGATTACTTTTGCTAAGGAACAGACAAGACCTGCAAAAATTGAAGTAACTGCTATTACCCTTTCCGAATGCAATAATTGTTACGACATTAAAACTGCCTTATCGGATTTGAAGAAGCAGGCTGTAAACATCACGAAAGAGGATACATTTGATTACAAATCTGACAAGGGGAAACAGCTTGTCGAATTGTATAGGATAGAAAAGCTGCCTGCTTTGATTATCAAAGGTGAAACTAACAAAACTGAGCAATTACAAAGGTATTGGGATCATGTTGGAGAACAAAGAGGCTATAATTATGAGACAGTCCTTTATACTCTCATTACTCCTCCATATTATGACATGTTTGAAGGAAGAATTATAGGAAGGGTGTCAATAACAAATTTAGTCGACTCTTCTTGCGACAAATGTGTGTCGTTGGGGGGAATTGTTAACGCTTTTAAGCAGTCTGGAGTCAAAATAGTTGAGGAAAAGACCGTTGAATATAAGAGCGGGGAAGGGAAACAACTAGTAAATAAATTCGGCGTAAGAGAGATTCCTGCTTTGATAATTTCTAAGGATATTTTGGATTATGACTCTATCAAGCAGATATGGGGCCAATTAAATACAACGGAAAAAGAAGGATTCTTCGCACTTCATTCTAATACTCCGCCATATATAGATGCTGCTACTGATAAGATTGTTGGATTGGTTACTCTAATCATGCTTAATGACAAAACTTGCAATGTATGCTATGATGTATTAACAAACAAACAAGTACTGGGAAGATTTGGCATTGCTATTGAGGAAGAATTTTCTTATGATATTAATTCAGAGGAAGGTAAAAATTTAATCGATAAATACAAGATAAAAAAAGTTCCGATAATTATTCTCTCCCCAGAATCTAAAGTTTATACTGCTTTTGGCCAAATTTGGCCTCAAGTTGGAACTGTAGAGGATGATGGATGGTATGTTATGAGAATACCAGAGGTTATGGGCACTTACAAAGATTTAACAACTAATAAAATCGTACAACCTCAGCAGAGTGGGCACTGATGAAAGAGAAAAGGGAGCCTGTATTTTTGTGGATTTCCATAGTTGTTTTTGGTATTGCGGCGATTTTAATTATAACACAGAATTTAGAACCAAATTTGACCTTGCCTGGATTTACTCTATTTGGAGAACAAACACAACCACCGGAATATTCGATAAAGAAACCAGAGGAAGTTGTCAGGCAGTATTTTGAGTCTTGGGATAGAAAAGACTGGCCAAACATGTATGCAACTTTGTCGGATGGTTTTAAAAAAATTGACCCTGATGCAAAAGACTTGTTTGAATTTACAAATTTCGCGAGTTCGCAAGGCATTAGTGGAGAGAAAATAATTGCGATAAAGCAGGAGTCAAATGACGGCACTACTGCAATTATAGCTTATTCGGTTGAATTCACTTTATCCGATGGCAACAAGCAAGACTTTGACGATAAATTTACTTTGAAATTTAGGCAGGGGGATGTAATTCCTGGGTGGAAATTGATACATCCGTATGGTCCGAACATAGATACTTCATAAGGTGTGAAAATGAACAAAATGTTGATAGTAATAATTGCTTTGTTAATAATTTCTTTCTTATTATTTTCTTTTTTTAGAAAGCCCAGAAGTACTGAATTAGGAAATTTAACTTTTGAAGAATTGTGCAAAAATAATGGCGACCAGTGGATGGAGATGGAGGAAACGAGAAAAGGTAAACCAACTTCAACTTCAATGTGCTCTGGATGCATGATAGCTGATAATCACTTTTGTGATGTTGACGAGTACATAGAGTATGTTAAGAAACTTCCAGATTTTGTACGGTAATTAAAATGGAAAAAGAGAAGGATTATAGTAAATTTATTTTATATGGCTTCTTGGTATTTGCATTCGTAATTTTATCGGTTGCGATTTTTTCCGTAAGTAAATTGATTTTTCCCAGCAATCAAGCCACCCCAAGTAGTTCAATGCCTAGAGTATCGACTATGGGCTTGACCAGTTATGATAAGCAGCTAGCAATAAAATTCATGGATGCTGATCACGATGGCAGATGCGATGTTTGTGGCATGGATGTAGAATTATGTATGTCTAGTGGCCAGATTCAATGCAATATGGATTCTAAATCAACTATTGGCGTCCTAGGCTCCCAGCATATTCATGCGGATTGGAAAATTTTTATAAATGGCAATGAATTAGACGAAAGTTTCCTTGAGTCATTGGCGATGGATATGTCAAAGATGGGCAGTCCTGTAACAAGCAGTTTCATCCATTTGGATAAAGGTGCTCCCATTCCAGAAAAAACAGGAGATGTTCTGCATATGCACGCTACTGGCGTTCCTTTATGGATATTCTTTGGAAGTGTTGGCATGAACTTTGACAAGAATTGTTTAACTTTGTTTAATCAAGAGAAGTTTTGTAATGACGGTAAAAACATTTTAAAATTCTATGTAAATGGGAAACCAAACGAAAAATGGGAAAATTATGTGTTTAATGATTTGGACAAAATACTAATTTCTTACGGTAATGAGGCCGACTTGACACAGCAATTGAATTCGATTACTGATTTCGCAAAGAATCATTGAGTGATAATATGAAAAGATTGGAAACTACAATTGCGATTTTTGTAGCATTTATTTTTATCGCAAACGGTGCATTAGCTCATGGAGTTGAAAAGGTAAAATCTGTAGAAGAAGTGGTTAATGAAATTGTAGCAAAACAGAATATGGCTAGTATTGATGAAATAGACTGTAATAAAATTTCTGGCGCAGATTTTGAACAATTGGGAGATGCGTTGATGGAAAGGATGGTTGGTAGTCATGAGTTGCATGAGCAGATGGATGATATGATGGGTGGTGAAGGTTCGGAAAGCTTGAAACAGATGCATATTGCAATGGGAAGAAATTGGTTGGGGTGCAGTGGTCTTCAAGGAATGATGGGAATGATGCCTATGATGATGAGAATGATGGGCAACTATTATCCTGCTTATTATACGGGTTACAACACTTTGCTCGGCTTTAGTATAGTCGGATGGGTTTTGTCTGCGATTTCAATAATTCTATTAGTTTTCGTAGTTACAGGGAAGATTAAAGTCCAAAAGAGGAGAAAATGAAACTATTATTAAAAATTGATAGCCATGAAGAAGAAAATCAAGAAAACAAGTTTTGTGAAAGAAAAAGTAACAAGCACGTTTTCTGTCCTTTCGGGAAGTTTAAGTTTTCTTGGTGGTTGGCAGATATGCCACAACTTATGTCTTGGAATAATCGCAGCCTTGTCTTTAATCGGTATAACAGTGGTTGGTATGCCACTATTGTTTTTAACAAAATATGCGGTGTATTTTTGGCTGGTCGCGGTACTGCTTTTGATACCGACTCTTGTAATGTACTGGTATAATCGAAAATGCATGTCGAAAAACATAGTGCTGACCAATATAGGAATAATCGTAGCAGCAATACCATTTGCTTCTTTACAACCGTATCAGGTTTTATTTTGGTCGGCGGGTGGGATTTTGATAGGACTCGCTGTTTTGGATTATACCAAGTCAGATTTACGAAAGTTTAAATAGTTATATGGCAAATATATCATATGACTAAAATGCCATATAAGTTGTTCTTTGGCACATTAGGCAACCAAATAAGATTGCAAATACTCCACGCCTTAATTAAAAGACCGAAAAATGTAACGGAGCTTACTGATGAGCTTGGGTTCGATCAAACTACTATATCAAAGAATTTGAAACGCTTAGCTACATGTAGATTTATTACAAACAAGAAAGCAGGAAAGTATAACATCTACTCTTTAAATAAGAAGACTATTTTGCCTTTACTCAAACTTATAGAT
>JACQIA010000060.1 GCA_016198705.1 Candidatus Aenigmatarchaeota archaeon | reverse complement strand
GTGATAGTTGGATTCCCATCTGAATCAACTACACTGACAAAAATATCTAGTTTTTTTTCAACTTCAGCAGTAATTAATTTTGGAAAGACATCAATTGCTAAAGAAGTTGGAAGAGTTGAGGAGATTTTTACACTTTTTGCAGTATCTAAATTAGTTTCGGTTTGAATTGCACGCAAAAAGGTATTTCCAACTTTTTCATTGGTTTCAAGTGTTCCCCACGCATAATATTCACCCTTTTTTATGGTCAACATATCAGAATTTGGAATGGCTAATGATTTTTCATATTCCAAATTAACATCAATGTCAAAAGGTGCACGAATCACAAAGCCATCAGAAGTTTTCAAATAAACAGAAAAAGGCATTTTAGAATTAACATGCATTTCATTTGTAGGAATATTCAATTCTAAAATCAAATCATCAGGCAGATGAGTTTCAGTATTACCTACCTGAATCTCTTGAAATGTTGTTTTTGAGTCAAGTATTGCAGTGATAACGGTATTACCAGTTAAAGTTCCAGTAGTTACATCAAATGATGCATATTCTTCATTTGCCTTTAAGATAATTTTTTCAGGAACTGATGCTATCAGAGGATCATCAGAACTTAATGTAATTGAGACATCTCTAGAAGAAGTAATAGGGATTCCATTTTTACTTAGAACATAGAGATAGCCTATAGAATGTTCAGATGAGCCTTCCTCTACATGAGAGGGGGATATTGCAAGTTTTATTGAATAATCAGATAATGCATCAAGATTTTGCGCAGAAGCAGTTTGTAATGGCATAATTAGTAATAGGGTTAGCATGAAAAGAAAACAGAGTGATTTTTTTTGAGTCATTTTTGTTTCACCATAAAAAAGGAAAAAATGGGTGGGTTATCCACTTTGTTGACCTGCGATTATAGTTCCCACAAAGACAGCACCGTTTCCAGTGGTCATCTTAACTTGTACATCTCTTCCGGCTTTTATGTCGTCAGATAATTGTAAGATGACTGTTGCTTGTTGACCTGGTTGTATTTCAGCTGATGTTGCGGCTACAGTAGTAGCAGCTGCACCAGGATTGCTTTTTGTTGCAATCATAAAGCTACCATCAGTTGTCAAGATCGTATCTGTAGCTCCAGATGCAAAGGAGTACACAGCACCGCCAAAGCGTAGTTCATTCAAGGTTATTTTCTGTACACTGTTATTTTGGACGTATACTGCGATTCTTTCACCTGAATTCAAGCCATCACCTGCTAAGTTAGCACCACTAGTAGAGTTACCGCCATCATGTAGAGATAGTAATGTTCCATCTGATGCATCGTAACCTGTGAATTTTAGGGATTCGATGTTTGGTGAGCCACTTACTTGGGCAGCACTAAAGAATCCTTGCGAGAACACAAAGATTATACTTCCACCAACTACTGCGATAGCGACTAGAAGAAGTGTTGCAATGATTGGAGCAACTGCTCGTCTTGAGGTCATTTTTTGTTGTTTTGACGTTATGTATGTCATTCTTGATTTTATAAAACGCAAAAAGATGTTAAAGAGATCTGTGTCCAAAATGCACTACAATTTGCAAAAGTGTGCATTTGTAATTTGAAATGAACAAGACTATGGGGCATCTACTTGCAAAACAATCTCAGCTAAAGGGCCAATTGAAAAATTATTTTGAGTTTGACCTTGTGCTAAAACATACATCACATACATTTGATCATTTGTAATGTCAGGTGCTTGTGCACTGAATTGTATTGTATCAGCTTGGTTAAGAGTATCTCCTAAATTAGATGAGGTTATACCAACGATTTGCTTTGAACCATCACCAAAAGGAGTTACTGATGGAGCACTTGCAAAACCAGAATATGATATAACATTTACATTAGTCCATTCTTTTGGAATATTAATTATTAATTGCGCCCCAGATTGAATATATGTAGTATCAACAGAGTCCATGTCAGCAAAAACAACATTGAATGTTTGAATACTACCAGGTACAATTCCTGTTCTTGTTGAATTTATGTTATCATTAGAACGAGAATCAACTACACTGGAAAGATAGACATTGCCAATAACGTTACCGGTATTATACATTGTAGTTTGATATCCAGCCTTTCCAAATGAGCCAACTGTAGTAAAGACATTAGCTTGAACAGTAACTGATTCTAAGTTAATAGAACCTGAAACAGTACCAGGTAAAATTTTTGCCAAAAATGCTTGTGTTGAATTTGGAGCAATTACAATAGGATTGGCATAGTTTTGCCACATAATGACGTTTTCAGATGGACAGTTCCAATTATTTGGACCTACAGGAAAAATATTTTCAGGATCACATGGGGAGGCAAAAACTTTTTCATTACTATTTGCACCAGGAGCAAAAGCAACAATGGATACCTTACTTACCTTCATTGGGGCATTTACAGGATTTGCAATGTTGATACCCCACAATGCCTTTTGTACTGAATCTCCATTAGAAGAGGGAATTACTAGAAACAATTTTGGTTTTGCAAGTAATTCTTCATTTATGATATCAGGATCTGTTTCGCCAGTACCTCCATCAGTAGGTAAACGTAATGTACTGACATCAGAAACAGTGTTACTTGTTACAGTAGTAAAATCATCAATGTTAGTTCCACTAGCATAACTAGAAAAAGTAACATCATCTCCACTACCACCAGATATTGTATAATCCCAAGAAAATAAAACAGATTCACCAGGAGTAAGATTAACGGATTCAGGGATTGGGGAAGATGATGCAAGTACTGCAAGAGATGGAGAAACAGTAACGGATCCAGGTACAACATTTTCAATAGTTGACGAACCAGTATTTGTCACAACCATTGCAATGGTAACATTTTGTCCAATAATTACATCGGGTGGATCAGTGATTAGCTCAGCTCTTAATCCATTAGTTGAAGAACCAGAACCTACAGTTAATTCAGCAATTTTTACAGTACCCAATGTAGAGATTACTTTGATATCATAAGTATCAGGTATCATGTAAAGAGGTTGATTAGAAAGAACATTCGAGGTAAATCCGGTTGGAACAAATGCATCATCAGAATTAACAGAAAATGGAGTTGCAGGTTGAGTTGCCAGAGTTTTGTTAGTTATCCACACGCGTGAAATTTCAACTGGATTTTGACCTTTGTTATCAACTGAAACATTTAAGATATTATTTGCATCAGTAAAAACTGCAATTCCAAATTGCTCTTGTTGTTTTTTGAGTTCAATATCAGATACTACTCGTTGCGTGTTCACAATATCTGATTGTGAATCAAGGGCTAAACTCATAGCAGAAAAACCAGCAATCATCAAAACAGTAAAAATTAACGCACCAACAACAGATGAAATTCCACGCCTGGAATTAGAAGAAAATGAACTGATGGTCATCGTGCGTTACCACTCTCAATTAAAAATTCCACAGGATTCATACTGCCAATATTTAGCAAAACACGAATTCCTTTGTTTAATGAAATATCTGGATCATCAGTACCAAGTTTGATCAAAAGATTGACTGTTTTTCCACTTTGGATTTCATTATTAGCAGATTGAATAGTAGATGAAATTGGCAGTATTGAAAATTTACCATCATGTGGATAACTACCACCTGAAGATAAATTTTGGACAGTATTCAAAGTAGCACCAGACGTTTGAGGGTCCCATGCATGTAAGACGTTATTTAATTGAATATTTTCCAAAAAAATTGAATTAATACTATTATTTTTGATTTTAATCATAACAAATTCAGAACCACCGTTAGACGGAATTTTATCAGATAGACCAACGCCAGTACAAGAAACACCACATAATTTTTGATCTCCAAATTCATTATCAAGATTAGATAATTGTAACAAAGTTGTAGAGTCTCTTGTGTCATATGCCAATAACTGAACAGATTTTGTTGCAGTATTCAACGATGATGCAGTTGCTAAATTCCCAGAAACAAAAGAATCATTTACAAAATAAGTCAGAGTGGTAGCACCAGTCACAGTCAATCCCATAAGTAACATAGTTGAAATAACATCTGCAACACCTCTTCGTTTACAGAGTTTAGATTTTTTTTTCAATTGAGAATTGAATCTAAAATTATTGTTCATGAT
>JACQIA010000054.1 GCA_016198705.1 Candidatus Aenigmatarchaeota archaeon | reverse complement strand
GGATTAAATATATATAATGCTCAGGTCATTCTTGTCATCATGCTAGGGGGGTTAAAATAAGATGGTAAGCACAAAACAGCTTGTAATTTCATTATGTATCATAGGATTAATAGTCTTAGGAGCAATAGCTTTGGTTAATATTTTTAAGGATGATAAAAAAGGTGTTGTTAATGCTGCTCCATTGAAGATAGGTTTTATCGGCCCCTTGACAGGTGATGCCGCTGCTTATGGCATCCCGATGAAAAATGCAGCTGATTTGGCATTATCAGAAATAAATAATAAAGGCGGAATTAATGGAAGACCCCTGGTATTTGTCTATGAAGAAGGGGGTTGTGGTGCTAAGGATAGCACGAATGCAGCCCAGAAACTAATAAACATAGACAATGTAAAAGTTATTCTTGGGGGGGTTTGCAGCGGTGAAACCTTAGGAGCAGCCCCGATAGCTGAAGCAAGTCAAGTCATTTTATTTTCCCCGGGTTCTGGAAGCCCAGATATAACAAAAGCAGGAGATTATATCTTTAGAAATTTTCCCTCCGATGCTACTTCAGGGAATAAAGTAGCATTAGCTGCTTTAGAAAAAGGGCATAAGAATATCGCTATTATCAACGAAATCACAGACTATGCTCAGGCTGTGAAAAACGTTTTTAAAACAACATTTGTTAAGAACGATGGCAAAGTTGTTGCAGAGGAATCTTTTACTTCTGATGCAAGCGATTTTAGAAGCCAATTAGTCAAAATAAAGAATGCAAACCCAGATGGAATCTATTTAATTGCCCAAACTCCCGCTACCTATGGTTTAGTGCTAAAACAAATGCGGGAACTAGGCATTACCCAGCAATTATACACCAATGAATTTGCTTCTGCCAAGGATATTCTGGGAACTTATGAAACTGAAATTGAAGGCGCTATCTTCGCTGAACCATCTTTTGATGAAAATGCCCCAAAAGCGCAAGAGCTGCTCAATAAAATTAAAAATAAATACGGAGAAGTTGGCGGAGCATTACCTCCAGTGTACTTAGCAGCCTCATACGATGCAGTATACATCTTAACAGAAGCAATTAATGATTGCGATGAAGATACTCGCTGCATTAAAGAAAAGCTGTACAACATCAAAAACAGAGAAGGAATCGCAGGCAAGCTGTCTATCGATGATAATGGAGATGCTGAATTGGAGTATGTGTTGAAAACCATTGACGATGGTAAAGTTAAACCACTATCTTCTAAAACGACTAATAAATTAAGTGGCAATGCAGTTCTGGAAAAAAACCCAATAAAGTTAGGCGCATCCCTGCCATTAACAGGCGAAGGAGCAAGTTTTGGCGAGGGGGGGTTGGCAGGAATAGAATTAGCTGTAAAAGAAATCAATGATGCTGGAGGAATAAATGGAAGGCAACTTGAAGTAATAACCGAAGACGACCAATGCAATAATAAAGGGGGCATTAATGCACTAACAAAGCTTGCCGATATAGACGATGTTGTTGCAATTATAGGTCCAATATGCTCTGCAGCAGCAGGTCCAGGATTACCAGTAATAGAAGCAAAAGGCATTCCCATTATTATTTGGGGATCAGCACCTCACCTTACATTAGGAAAAGACTTTGTCTTCAGAACCACCCCCTCTGATTCTTTTGCAGGAAAATTCACAGCAGATTATTTGTATAACACACTAAACAAGAAAAAGGTTGCTGTTGTTTATGTGCAGAATGACTGGGGGCAGGGAATAAGGGATGTATTTGTAAAGCGCTTTAAAGAAATAGGTGGAGAGATTGTATTTGATGAGGGTGTCTCCCAAGAAGCAAAGGATATGAGAAGCACAGTAACAAAAATTGCAAATGCCAAGCCAGACGCTATTTACTTCCCAGCATATCCCAGCATTGGTGTTGTTGGATTAAAGCAAATGAAAGAACAAGGGATTAATGTTCCAATAATAGCAGGAGACGCATTTGATACAGATGAAGTCATAAAGTCAGGCTATGCAGAAGGAGTGATGTATGTTATTGTATCAATCCAGAATCCTGATGATTTCCAGGCAAGAGTAAAGGCAGTAAGCAGCAACCAAG
>JACQIA010000052.1 GCA_016198705.1 Candidatus Aenigmatarchaeota archaeon | reverse complement strand
TAGTTAAAATAATTCCGTATTTATTTTCTAAAGGAAGTTTTGTTTTTGATGAGCATATTATTGGACCGATTGTTCCATCTACACAATCATTTGTTTCAGCAGTTGCGGGGTCACCGCTCCACGTTGCTGTTGTTGAATATTCTAAAAAACCATCGGAGCAATCATCAGTCGTATCTTCTTGAAAAGTGCAAGTTCCTCCCGTTAGTGGATCTGAATTAATAAAAAAAGCGTTACAGGAAGACAATGTAGTACTCCAAGAGCATCCACAATCTATATTTGGATCATTGCAATCTATATTTTGCGGGTTGAGAGAACAAGAATTATCTCCACAAAGTTTTTCAGTAGCATAATCAGAACAAAGAGTATATTGAGAACAGGAATCTGTTGTTATAGGCGGTCCTTGACAAATATAATCAACACAATTTCCTGATTGACAGTCCGAATTTAAATCACATGACTCTCCTTCCTCCCCTAATTCTGGAGTTGGTTGTGGCGGTTCTCCCAATTCTTCTGCTCCTAAAATTGAACTTGTGTAACTATAAGCAACCTCGTCCTCTTCTTGTGTTGTTGACCAGGTTCCCTGACCAAGTCCGCCTGGAATTTCCCAAGTTCCATAACTTTTGCCTCTATAATCTTCCCCTGTCTTTTCCCATGTTCCTGACGACGTAAATTGATATATTTGCACTTCCCATGTATTTCCTCCAAATATATCTTTCGCCCATGTTCCTGAAATTCTGTCAACATTTGCGGAATTTTGCATCTGCATTAACCCGGTAAATGTTCCGCTTCCGGATGCGCCATATTCTGTTCTTTCCCATGTTCCTGAAGACCATGTTCTTGAAGATGGAGAGGGATCTGACTGAAATGTCCCCCCAAGTTTCTTAAAACCTTTAGCCATAAAATAAAATGCATAAACTTCGTCAGGGTCATCATCTTTGGCTTTATTAATATCCTTTTCAAAAATTTCAAACTCTAACAATCCGGCTTCTTTTGGAAAATTTTCCAATACAAGATAATATTTATCTCCCGGATTTAAAATTGTTGAAGCAGTTATTTTATTTTGTCCTTGAGCATCGCTTGTCCAATAAGCCGTTGGAGTTTTACAGACTCCAGCCCAGCAAATATCTCCGGATGTTTGACAAATTGAATCCGGGTTTTCGTCGATTTTACCATATCCTACATTATTAACACACTGATTGTCAACGCTGTCGCATCGTTCTGGAGCGTTAGGATATGTTTTTAGACCAGATGGTAAAACGTCATTGCAATCGTTATATCCTTTAAAACCAACAATGTTAGAACTATCACACTGACCAGAAGATTCAGTTACCCATTTATCTCCGTCGGTATCTGTGCAATAATTAAGAATTATCCCGTCGCAATTTTCATCAACATTATTTCCAGGAATTTCTGTAGAAGGCCCTACGTAAGTTCCACCGCAAACGCCCCATTGTCCACTTGAACAAGTTTGAGTTCCATATTCACAAGCGCCGACATCACTTCCGCATTGTTGAGTTTGTCCATTCACGCAGCTAAATCCTTCATCAACACCACCAACACAATTATTATCTTTGCCGTCAGCAATTTCTGTATTTCCTGGATAGTTTGTACCATCTCCATCATCGCAATCCACAGTTCCGCAAACTCCTCCAGTTATGCTCTCTCCATCGCCATCGACATCTGCACATGTAACGTATGCAAATCCGCTTTGCAAGGTGGACCCAGGAGTTTGTAAACTTTGATGGGCAATGTTCTCAAAGTGTTTTCCCACATCATGGCGGTTATTACATCCTCCAAACCACCATCGAGTATCACCAGCAGATGGCGCATAAACGGGATTTGTATTTACGTAATATGCTCCACCATGACTTGTAGATACTGCAATATATCCGGAAGGAGTGGCACTATTACCACAATACAGCTTCGACAATGCCCCTCCAGAATATAAACATCCTTTTTCTGAATCACCAGTATTAGCATAACAACCTACACTCTCCCAATCAAAAGCATTCCCATTCCAATCTACTTTTTCCTGCCAATCTGCATTAACAAAATTACTAAAAACCAAAATAAAAAACATTCCTGCAATGCTCAGCAATAAAAATTTTTTATTCACCATTTTTTATATTGAAACTAAAATAAAATTGTATATAAATCTTTTTATTTATTTCTTTACTCTGTCCGGAGTTTTGGGT
>JACQIA010000051.1 GCA_016198705.1 Candidatus Aenigmatarchaeota archaeon | reverse complement strand
TTTTCGTACAGGATAAAGATAACTTAAAATCACATTTAGAAGTTTTCGATATTCAAGATTTATGATAGGATTTTGCAAAAAACCACTGAAGCAAGGCTGCCTGATTTTCTGCTCTTAAACCGGAGTTATTTTATTCCAACTGCTATATTTATTTTTTTTATTGAAACCTGTTGTGAGGATTCCAGAAATTAATCGGAAATTAGAATGAGGTGCAGTTAAATGCACCTGAGTTCAATACTCCGCAAGTCCAGCGTGTTCCATCGACGCTGAACATGGTGAGATTTCCGTGGACCCCTGAGCCTATCTGCAAGAGCTTTCCTGAGGTTGCTGATGAGATGTTGACTGCTCCTTGGATATCTAATGCTGTAGAGGGGGAGGTTGTATTGATACCTACTCTGCTTCCAGTGGTAAATAAGACGTCTGAAAGATTTGTGTCGCCTTGGACCTGGAATACCCTGTTTGGGTTGGTTACATTGATGCCGAGCCTATTACCTGTGATAAAGAATACATCAGAGATGTTTGTATCTCCCTGGATTTGCACTAATCTATTTGGGTTGGAGACATTAATACCAATTCTTCCAAGATTTGTAATGAATAAGGTGTTGTTGAAAGATGCGTTGCCCAATACCTGGAAAGTGTAATTTGCATGCAGTGTGCCAAGACTGATGAATCCTGATGTTGAGTTTATGTAAAGAACTGAGCCATTCACAGCTAAATCCTGATGAAATTCATAGTTTCCTGAGAATCTGCCTGCAAGAATCTTAGATGCGTTTACATTAGAAATCTGAGAGTCATTTATTGAGGATAATGCTATCTGGGAATTATTGATTGCGTAGAGCATGATTTGAGTGTTGTTGATTGCGAAGGATGCTATATGGGAGTTGTTGATTGATAACTGCATGATTTGCGAGCCGTTTATTGAGTTTAATACTAAATGAGTGTTGTTGATTTGATACGAGGCAATGTCTATTGACTGGATTGAGAGGTTTTGAATTTCTGCACTTCCTACTTGCTCATCTTTGATGTGAGTGGAATTAATTTCTGCATCTCCAATATCTCCTGACTGGATTGACTTGTTTTGGATGTTTATTGATGCTATTGTTTCATCCGCAATTTGCGCACCTGTGATTTTTGTTATGATGTGGAGAAGATTGACATAAACTTCTTTGAAGAATGTTTGGTTGCTTCCTAATGAGGCTGTGTTGTTGGTTGAGGGAGTTATATTTCCTGCTGTTATGTTGTTTTTGAATAATGAGAATTGCTCGATTGTTAGATTGCCTATTGTTGCATTATTTGTTATATTTACTACCCCCTCTCCTGTGATTGTTAATTTTGGAGTTAATTGGCTTCCGTTATTTCTTGTTAAGAATTCCAATGATGATGTTTCGCTTCCATTGAATGCGTTGGTGAAAACTGCATTAATTCTGGAGAGGTTTTCCATTTCTGCTTTTGAATCTTTTGCCCTGAAAAGAATGCTTAAACCTGAGCCATTGCTTCCGTTGCTGGCTATGTATGGGGGAAGGTCATGGTCTAAGATGATTATTGTGGATATTGTTGCATTATTTGTATCGTTTGCTATGATATGGAAGGTTGCGTTTGGGCTTAATGTTCCTATGCCAACTCTTTTATTTAGTGTGTCAAGGAATAACAGACCATCATTTATAGTTAAATTATTGTCTATGGTAAGGTTGGCTATCCTTAAATTTGTGTTTTGGCTGATGTCATCATGGTTAATTGTGCCATCTATTATTTGCGAGGTGTTGATTGAGGATAATGCAATTTGGGTATTGTTGATTGCGAAGGATGCTATATGAGAATTGTTGATTGAGGATAATGCAATTTGGGTATTGTTGATTGCGAAGGATGCTATATGAGAATTGTTGATTGAGGATTGGATAATCTGGCTGCCATTCACAGCATTTAACATTATTTGTGTATTGTTAATTATATAAGGAGACACATGAGAATTGTTTATTGACATAGAAGCTATTTGACTTCCATTGACTGAGTAGAGTGTGATGTGTGTGTTGTTTATTTGGTAAGAAGCTATCTTCATCGAGTTTATTGATGCATTTTCTATTTCTGATTGCGAGATTGATTGAGATAGTTGGGAGATATTACTATTTAATCTATCATTGTTTATCGTTCCTGTTGAAATATTCTCTCCTGCTAAAACTAAGGCGTTGTTTAATGTGCCTGTGGCGATGTCTTCTAATTTTATGGTGTTGTTGATGATATGCGTGGTGTTGATTGATTTTTCTGCAATGTCACCTGAAAGAATTGAAGCATTTTGGATGTTTGATGATGTTATTGTTTCATCCGCGATTTGTGCACCTGTGATTTTCGTTAAAAGAATTATTGTTTGGATGTAGAGGTTCCTGAAAAATCCTGATGGTGAGCCTAGGTCTTCTGTAATGTTTGTTGAGGGGATGAAGCTGTTTGCAGTTATGTTTCCTTGCGAGAATGTTATTCCTGAGATGTTGAGGTTGCTTAGATAAGACTGGCCTGTTACATTCAAATTTGCTGTAATTGTTAAGTTTCCTGATATTGTGTCTCCGGATTGGTTGACGAACAGAGTTTCTACCTCTGTTTTATTATATACCTGTGACCTGTTATAGCTTTGATTCGTGCTGTAAACATCTCTTGACATTGAAACATTATTGCTTAATCTTGCATCTGACAATGTGTTATTCTTAATTGCACCTGCATCTATGAAGCTTGATGCGTTTATGGTGAATACTGATGTGCCGTTGCTGATGCCTGGGGGAATATTGGAGATTTCTGTGAACCAGTCAACACAGGTATCACATTCTACGTTGTCTGCTATGTTTGACCTGTACGAATATGGGG
>JACQIA010000057.1 GCA_016198705.1 Candidatus Aenigmatarchaeota archaeon | reverse complement strand
TTATTGCGTATTCAAATATTCTTTCTAAAATATGTGTTATAAAGTATAAATCCTTTAAAATAGCGAAAAGTTTAAATATTATCTCTTTTCTAAAAATCAACAGGGGGCTTGGTGGTTTAATTTTTAAAATTATCAGCATATTTTTGAATATGCTCAAAACAAAAACTTTAAATAGATGCTGTAAAACCAAGTACCTTTAGTATTTGCCGTAATATAAAGAGGAGTGATGATGGAAAAAGAGGGTCATGGTATATATTTTAATTCTCGAGATGGCAAGGTAAACATACTTATGTTGCTTTCTGTTGTTTTGATTTTTGTTGTGATGATGTGGACAGCAAATGCTATGAGCGTATCCATTGCATTCCCTAGAAATTCTACCTTCAATGCGTCAAGAAACATAAATGTCACGTTTAATGTCACAGCTGAGGTGGCTGGCGACCTTATAGATAATTGCAGCATATGGACAAATGATACAAGTAATTGGAGAGAAGCAACGGTCAATAATTCAGGCACAGAATCTATAATAAACAACGGCTCAAGGAATGGCTATAGCAATATGAATTATACATATTCTCTGGATGGCAATTTTACTTTGGCTGTTGGCTGTCGTAATAAATCAAATGGAAATACTGTATTTTCCGCAAATGCAACTTTTTTCATAGACATTTCAGCGCCTACATTAATATTAGACACGCCAAAGGGAACAGTAGTTGATGCTACATCCCATAACATAACTTCTTATGAGACAGCTACTTTATACATCAATGTCAGCGACAACTCTACATACAATGCATTCTTAATCCTTAATTCAGGACTTTCTCTTGACCCCACAACTGCTAATGAGACGACAAACCGCACAATGACTTTTGGCGGCTTGATATCTTCGAAGACGGACAGAAGGCAGTATTACTTCAACCTTTCAGGCATATTCAATTTCAACAGCACTTTTACAAGCCCTGGTCCTCACAGCGTCTTTTTTTGCGCAAATGATTCAATTGGAAGAGTGACCTGCAGCAACAGAACAGACTTTATAATAAAAGGCATGAATGTAACCCAGATGGAAAATATTTTTACTACAATGCAGCAGGGCTTTACAGGCGTTGCATTTGGCGGCTTGAATATAACATTAGGCAATGGAACTGAAATACCAACAGACACTTTTATGAACCCAATAAACGGAGTTACTGTAGGAGGCTTGACACATAAGAATTTCACTTTCATAATTAACATCACTCCGTCATTATTTGTGCATATAGTTGCTGGCAGTGTTGATGAAAGCCAGTTCGCAAATGCAAGCAACACAAAAGCAAATAACACACCAACAAGAGAAGTCAGCCAGCAGCTTGGTACGGGTTACACAGCATCAATGGGGTGGGTTGACATAGCTACCTTTATACCAAGCGAAGTAAGCTATCAATATGGCATTATACAGATTGGCGGCTCTGGCTACTCAAAGAAGATGTACTGTAATGGCACAACAATGTCAGCACCAAACTGCCATCCAATAAGTCAATGCAATGCTTCAGTATTTAATATATATAATGCAACTCCAGGCCAAACTGCATCTAGTACAGGAGTCATACCTACTAATGATGCTTGCTGGCTTGAATCTGGCACCATCAATAGTGTAGCCTTGAGTTCGGGATTTACCTATATATTTGTGGACCATTTCTCAGGCGGGCTTGGAGGAAGCGATTTCTCGCAGGTGAACGCAACATTCAATGGTCCTTTGTTTGATGAGTTGAATACTACAACCGCTTCCAACCTCATAAACTATACATTGGATGATATAAACTCCACAGGGCTTAATTTGACTGCCAACTTTACAACGGTCACGATAAGCATGGGTGGAAGCGTGGTAGCATACTTTAATTACACCAACCTTACAAGCTCAAACATAACATGCCAGAGCGCAGACAGGCTCAGCCTGCAAAACACGACATCAGTTACTTGTAACCTTACTTATATATTCTCAAATGGAACTTACACAATTAATATTACAGCAAAAGATACAAGCAACAACAGCAACACAATAAATATAACAACCAACTCAATAAACATAACAGTTGACCAGATACCGCCTGTTGCAATATATTACAACTTTACAAACGTTTCATCGTTTAATATATCTGGCTTTTCAGGGTCCAGTGGCGGATCGGCTAGGCAGCTTGGCGATGTTAACGGCTCTGCAGTAAAACAAGGCGATTCCATATTTGCAGTAGCAAACTGGTCTGACAATTTAACAAATCCGCAAGTCGGTTTATTGCAATTCTATAATACATCAGCAGGCTCAGGCACATGGCAGACAGTAAACATAACCAATGTTACAGGCACTCCTGGCTTGTGGAGGAGCGGCGGATGGACAAACTTCTCGTTCCCCATACCCGATGGACATAATGAATTTGAAGGCAGAAATGTAAGCTGGAGGATTATAACAAATGACAGTGTTGGAAATGTTAACGGCTCAGGATTTTATAGCTCTTCCCCTGTTAAAAACTTCTCAATCCAGATTAATGACACTACAAAGCCAACCCTGCTTGTCGTAAGCGTTGCAGGCAAAGCTCACGTTAATGGAACAAACACATCAGATACAACCCCGACAGTTGTATGGAATGTTACAGAAAACAACGCTCTAAAGTATATTGCAGTGCAATTTGACACTAGCACAGATCAACAATGCAACAGATTTGTTAACTATACCAGCACTTCAGGCATAAATGTGGAAACAAAGAGAAATGGCTCAATAACTGTAAGCAGTGATGGCACATGCCCCTTGGCTAATGGAACAAGAGTAGTTAGATTAACATCAGAAGACTTCTGGGGCAACTCAGAACTTTACATACATTCATTTGACGTGCAGGCAGGAAGCGTTCCAGCATTGGTGTTTATCAGCACAACTGGCAATTCATCAGCAGTCAATAAAACCAATATAACATCCTTAACAGGGATTCAATTTTACGGCTTAGGAGGCTCGCTAAGCGTCAGAAACCTCACTTATGTGTCAAGCTGCAATACAAGCGCAACTCGCACATTCACTAATAACACAGCAGTCTACCCATTCAATGAGTCAGGATGTGACACAGCATCTGCAAACAGGACACTAACAGTTACTGTCATAGATACTGCCGATGGGTCAAACTCAACAGTATTTGGGTTTACAGTTGACAATGTTGCGCCAAGTCTAGCTGTTCAAGCACCTTCAAATGGAGATAATATAGCAAATATAGCGCTGGTTAATGTAACTGCATTAGACACCGAAAGCCAGGTTGATACTGTAACATACTTCTTGGATGGAGTAAATGTTAAGAGCAACCACACTGTTAATGGCAGCAGATTAACTATTTATGGGCAAAACAGCTCAATTATAAACAGGAGTATAAACTTCACCCCAGGAACCCATACAATAAAGATATCAGTCAATGACACTTTAGGAAACGAAAGGAACAGCAGTGTAATTACATTTACTCAAACAGGACCGATAAACTTTGTGGCAATGAATCTTACAGCGAACGGATCTACAATTGGCAAGTACATAGTAAATGTAAGTGTAATCACCTTTACAAACGAAAGCGGTAATGCTATTGCCGATACAAGAACTGTTACAGACCGGCTCTTGTTACTGCAACTAACCCTAAACTCCACTCCAAGCAAACTGGTTAATGTTACTGTTGCTTTCAATGCGTCAGCTGCAAATTTTGATAAGTATAACTTTTCAGTAACGCGAAACGATTCTGCCATAAGGACTGGACTTATAGCTAACCAGTCATTCCACATACTTGACATGGTTTCATTTAACAACAGCATCGATGACTTTGTTCAGGATGCGGGCTACTATGGAATAGTTCAATTCCCATTCAATGTTACAAACTCAACCCCTGGCACAAATGTCAAGGTACAGTGGTACGCAACAACAAGCAACTTAAGGAATCCAACTAATGTAACAGAATGCTCATCTACATTCGCTCCAACAATTGCAGGAGTCACAACAGCCTGCTGGAACAACACAGACAACAGGTCAATTAAAGTATATGTGCCGCATTTTAGTCACATTGTAATTGTTGACGATACTCTGCCGCCAACAGTAGCAGTAAACAAGCCCTTATCAACACAAACAGAAATATCATTTATTCCAAACATCACAGTAACGCAAGATACAAAGAACTGCACCTATTCATACAATGCATCTAACAAGCACTCATCTCAGATAAGCATGACATTGGTGGAAGGAGCAACAGAATCAACATGCATCGGCTCCTTAATATCAAACTTGACTAATGGGACAACTGCAGTGAATATATCATTCTATGTATATGACACAAGCAACAACTTAAACCAGACAGCATTCACGTTCAGCGTGGAAGACACAACTGTTCATAACGTATCAAGCATCACAATAGGCAGCATCTCAAGCACAGGCGCAACAGTAACTATAACTGCAAACGAGTCAGTTAATATGTCAATAAATAGCACAGGCACTAACTCGTTTACTAATCCAACCTCATTATCAACATTTGCAACTACCCAAGCAATATCGTTAAGTTCGCTAAGCGCATCAACAATATACAATTTGACTGTGATAACCTGCGACAGAGCAAATAACTGCTTAACAAACAAAACATTAGGCTTCACAACAAGCGCGGCAGCCGCAGCAGAAACGGCAGCAGCCGCAGCATCAAGCGGCGGTGGAGGCGGAGGAGCAGCAGCCCCAAGCAATATAGAGGCATCTGCAGCAAGGCAGTGGGACAGCTTGGCAGACGGCTCAAGCGGTGTTTTAACAGTAAACAATGAGAAGATAGCTGTAACAGGGGTTATAATAGATGTTAAGAACGCAGTTACAAATCCTTCAATAACAGTTGAAAGCTTAACTTCAAACCCATTATCAGTTGC
>JACQIA010000050.1 GCA_016198705.1 Candidatus Aenigmatarchaeota archaeon | reverse complement strand
GGATAGAGAAGGGTTATAAGAATATTCATCTTGAATTAGTGGAAAGTATTGCTGATAAAATGTTAACTGAGATGAAAGTACAAAATTAATCTTTCCTTACATTTGCGACGAAGAATCCTTCAGTATCATTGTCCTGCGGCCAGATTCTCAGGCATTTCTTGATTTCATTGGAATATCCTTTCTTTTCAAATTCAAGTATTGCAGGGCTTCTCCTCAAATTTAATTTAATTTCTTCCAATTTGGCATTTTCATATTTGTTAATTAAAAAATCCACTACTTCCTCATTTTCTTCCGGCTCCAAAGAGCAGGTGGAATAAACCAAAGTGCCATTTTCCTTTAATAAATTAAACCCTGTCTCAATCAGCTGCTTTTGCGTTATTGACAGCCTTTTTACCATATCCGGGTTCCATATATAAACAGTCTTCACGCTCTTTCTTATTGTTCCTGTTCCAGAGCAGGGAGCGTCAACAAGCACTTTGTCAAACCCTATTCCGGATTTTTTGAGCCATTGCCCCTCCATCAGGGTTATTATTGCGTTTGAAACTCCGCATCTTTGAAGGTTTATGGTTAATGGCTTCATCCTGTCTATTGTGTAATCATTTGCAATTAAAATTCCTTTATTTTCCATGTACTGCGCTATCTGTGTAGTTTTTGAGCCTGGAGAGGCAGCAATGTCCAATACAACCTCATGGGACTTTGGCTCCAAGACAATAGGCGGAATCATTGATGCTGCTTCCTGCAAATAGAAATAGCCAAGGGAATGCTCAATTAAATTGCCAATGTCCCGTCTTTCCTTTTTAGCGTGCTCAATCAAAAAGCCTTCCCTGCACCAGGGGATATGCTCTAATGTCCAATTTTCTTCCAATCTTTCTTTTAATTCCTTCACTGATATTTTTAAAGTGTTTACCCTGATTGAACGGTTCAGAAATGACAGCGAGCATTGCTTAAAAGATTCCCAGTCAGTAAGCTTTGAATATCTTTCTATGAACTTGGGCTTGAATATGATTTCATTGAAGTTATGGAATGGAATGGTTCGCATATTATAATGAAAAACCAACAGATTATTAAATGTATTTGCACCCCATAAGATTATGAAGTTTGTAAACAAAACTACTATAAAACTGGACAAGGAAATTAATGAATTAGACAAGCTTGTTTTCAGATTCATAGGCATTCTAAAGAAATATACTGATTATGTCGTAATAAGCGGGTATGTTGCGATACTGCTTGGGAGGTCTAGAACAACAGAAGACGTTGACATTTTTATCAAGGATATAGGCAAACACACTTTTAAAGAGTTTTATCAAGAATTGCAAAGAGAAGGATTCTGGTGCCTGAATTCTGAGGATAGCAATGAGATATATAACTATCTTGCGGACGGATTGGCGGCGAGATTTGCTGTTGAAGGCGCAACTATCCCAAATTTTGAAGTGAAAGTAGCAAAAAAGCCGCTTGATAAAGAGAGCTTCAATGACAGGATAGTCGCCTTGACCAATATAGGCGGCATTTATATTTCATCCGTTGAAAGGCAGATTGCTTTTAAGAGATACTATCTTAAATCCGAAAAAGACATCGAGGATGCGAAACACATTGAGCAATTGTTCAATAAAAATATAGACATCCAAAAGATTAATAAATATAAAAATATGCTAACAAAATAAGATGAAATATTTAAGGCCCGGCAAAAACAACAAAGAGGAAAGAATGAATTTTGTCAAATACTGGGCAAACTATGTTAAAACCCATTCTGACAGAGAATGGAGCAGGCAGCAGAATGTTTTGATAAACTCACTAATGAAGAACGCTAAGAATTCCAAGATGACTCCTAGGCAGTATTTGAAGATAAAGGGAGAAGTTTGCTTAAGATAAATGCTTTGTCATATAAACCCCCTCCAATCCATAACCTAATTTTCTGAAATATTCCCTTGCCCCGATTCCTGAAATGATCACCATCTTGTTTTTTCCATCATGTTTTGCAATTTCTTCTGCCTTCATCAGAAGCGATTTTCCCAATCCTCGATGCTGGAAGCTATCTTCTGATTTTTTTCCGATCTGAATCGCAGATGAAAATACATGCAGCTCCCTGATTAATGCAGATTTTTCAGTTATTTCCTCCCTTAATAATTGGCAGGGATACCTCAATCTTACAAATCCAAACAAAACATCGTTTTCCAAATCTTCCACTGCAATGAAGAGTTCTTTTCCATGAGATGCTCCATATTCAGTTATTGTCATTTGGATATTATTGAAATTTGCTCTTTTGTTTTGTTTTAAATGAAACCCAACTTCCCTGCATCTTATGCATTTGCATTTTATTCCTTTTTCCACACAGATTTTTTCAACGTATTGCCTTAAGTTTGTCCTGCCAACCCCTCCGGCTGTTGCGAATGTAGGAATATCCCTCTGCACCCTCATTATCCTGCACCACTTTGGCACATATGATTTTGCCTCTGCAATTATCTCGGCAGCCTCTTTTGTAGTCAAAGGATTGAATTTTCCTGCTATCCAGTCATCATAAAGCTTGGTGCCTTCCATCACCATGCACGGATAGATTTTAAGCATGTCAGGCCTGTAATCAGGGTTGTCAAACAATTCTTTCAGCCCTTCCAAATCCATCTCTTTTGTTGTCAACGGAAGCCCGGGCATGTAATGGGAATTTATCTTGAATCCCAAATCCTTCAGGATTCTTATTGATTCAATATTATCCTGGACTGTGTTGCCCCTGTTTGTAGCCTGAAGAACTTCATCATAGATTGACTGGATTCCTATTTCAACTCTTGTGCAGCCCAATTC
>JACQIA010000055.1 GCA_016198705.1 Candidatus Aenigmatarchaeota archaeon | reverse complement strand
CGCGAGAGTTGAATGGGACAGAGAATTTTAATTCTCTGTATGTGACCGCCGGAGAAATCTTCAATTCGTAAGAATTGAAGAGACAGAAATCAAAAATTTCTGTATCCTCGACAAAAAACCACGGGCTAAAGTCCGAGGATTTCTACGAGCGTTAAAAAACAATGTTTATGCAAAGAAAAATGTTAAAACACTCTTACTACAGATATCAAATCAAAACTTTCAGTACTATACTGACTTGTCCCGTCCTCAACAAAAATAGTTATTAGGTGCGTTCCTTTTTCAACAGCAGTTAGTGTCCAATTTACAGCTTGGCTTTCCCCACCCTCAATATCTCCGACATTTTTCGTCGATAATTCTTTTGTCGATAATCCTTCAGATAAACTAATTGTCACATTAGCGTTATCCAAAATTAAATCTCCGATGTTCTCGATAAGGTAAGAAACCTCAAATTCCTTTGCCAAGCCAACTTCTGCTCCAGATAAAGTATCAATTGAAATGAAAGGGGGCCTTATTACTCTATGATATATTTCTAATGTCTCATTGCCCCCATTATCACTTCTTGTGTTAAATGCAAGTCTTATTTCAGGCAATCTTTTTATTTCAGTTGGAGAAACCTGCCAGCTTAAAATTTGAGTCTCATTTGGCAACAAGACATCAATGGTTTGTTCAAGCGGCTCTGAAATATTATAGTTATTTGGAAATTCGATTTGTGTTTTGAGATTATTAATCGGAGTGTCTAACATATTAGTAATATCCAAAACCGCACTGAAAGAAGAATCTGGATAAATTTCTGAGATGAACACTTGGGTTTCATATCCAGGTCTCAAATTAAAATCAACAATGCTAGAAGCTGATAATTCTTCTGAAATGTTTGTTAAAATTGCTTCTGCTAAATAATCATCCCTCGGATAGTCGGTATCATTAATGTAAAAGACATATTCTTTTTCTATCGAGGAATAAGGAGGAGCTATTACATAATCAACCGTCCTCGAAACTACTTCACCTAAAACTCCGGTACCTGTATCGTTATATTCCGGATCACCATAAGTAGTTCTACCATCATCTCCCGAAGCTACTTTGTATAAAGTTATGTTAATATCCGAAGATATTTCTTCGGATTTTGTGTTATTGATTAATATATTTACGACTATCGGCTCTGTGACTCTGTACTCTTCTTTGTCTAATGTTAAATCAATTATTTGTAGAGGAACAAGTAATGGCGATGGCTCAACGTTGCAATTAGAGTTGTAGTAATTATGTTCTTCGCATTTCTCAAATAATGCATCATTTACTTCTGGGTTAGACCTAAATATGAAGTAATTCCCGTAATCACTACTGGTATCAAGCTTCAAAATTCCTCTATCAAATTCCCATGTCGGGTTTCCAACAGGAACCTCATAAGAATTGCGTCCAGAGCCAAAACTTATTCTTGGAGATGAACCTTTAGGTTCAGCGTCTTCATCACTAATCCATCCAAACAACCGCCCAGGGTAATCCATTGCATCATATACGTACCATTTATCAGTTCCTCGCGGCGGGTTTTCCATAAAAGCTTCTGTCCATTGGTGATAAGAAAACTGTCTGCTAGAAATACCGGTTGCAACTCTCGAGGGTATGCCTATTCCTCTATACATCGCCGCTAAACCATGCGCATAATCTAAACATTGCCCTCTTATTAACTGGTCTTCTTCACCGTTATATGCGTCTATAAATTGTTTTGTAGTGAGAGAAGAAAACATTTTATCTACAGAACTACCATCAGGTTCTGTATAGACTATTACATTTGAAACAGCATCCATTAATTTTTCAGCAGCTTCTGTTTCTTCGGTTTCTCCATTAACTGCATTAATTGTCAGATTAAATAAGTGAGCATTAAATTGGTTTAATTTTCTCTGCCTTTCATTCCACGTTGTGAATCTTCCGCTCCTTTGATCTTTATCTTCATAATCATGATAAACAATAGAACCTTCGTCTCTTGCTTCATTATTATCATACAGATAGGCCTTTAAATCTGTTTCAGGCAAGCTGGGAGGAACATTGAATATCACGTAAAATGTGTCTGTAACGTTGGCGGTTAAAGAATCCTTTTCAACAATAGCAGTTATATTATAAATGCCGACTGCATTATCCAGGGGAATATCAAACATCTGAACCCTTTTTTTTATTCCGGGGTTAGGAGTGTCGTCATAAACATAACTTCCTGTGTCAATGCGACTAACTCCGAAGGGTTGAAGAGGGTCTGTAAACTTAACATTTGCCGTCGCTTCTCCAGGATATTCAAAAGACACAACTCGTCTAAAATCGCCTCTCCGGTAAACAATCATATCCTTGTCGTTATCCTCATACTGCTCTAAATTTCCTTGAAAATCAAGACACGAATTATCACACCCAGAAGTTCCTAAATCATTCCATCCTTCTGACTTAAAGCACGAGTTACTACTTCCCCAATCATTACTATTTTTTCTATAAACATCCTTTTCAATATTAAAACATAGATAATTATCATGCAAGCGATTAGGTAAAGTAACAGGCGACGAGGATAAATTAATTCCCACCTTGTTGAGACCTGCGCTGTTATTAAGTAACAGATTCCCCTCAGAGCTTCCTGTCAAATAGATTCCATTTTCTCTGTTATACAATAAATCGTTTTCTTCTATAATATTTTGCTTAGAATTTTCTAAGAGGATTCCGCTTTTGTTATTTTCTTTTACTAAATTACTAAACAGATTCCCTCCAGAACTTCCTGTCAGATAAATCCCACTTTCCGTATTGTTAAATACATTATTATTTGTTATGTTATTATAATTAGAATTCTCTAATAATATCCCGCTCTTGTTATTGAAACTGATAGTGTTATTTATTATATTGCTATAATTCACTCCACTAAAATAAAACCCCTCAAACTTATTGTACGCCGCGATATTATTTGTTATGTTGTTATAACTCATGGAATTTCCGTCGGGGTTATAAGGGTTATTGATAAGTGCAAGACCACTTTTATTGTTTGAACTAAGCACGTTTCCTTCTATAATATTAAAACTTGCACGATTAGAATAGATACCATTGCCATTATTAGAATATAGATTATTGCCCGTTATATTATTCAAAATTCCGAAAAAATAAATCCCCTCTCCTCTGTTAGAATATAATGTATTGTTTGTTATGTTATTAGATCCTCCGTTAAGATAAATGCCGCTGCCATTATTAGAATATGCGATGTTATCTTTTATGATGTTTTTACTGCCTCCTACACTAAGACCACTATTGTTATTAGAGCGTGCAATATTGCCTATAACTTCACCATAATCTAAATTTTCAGCAATAATACCAAAAATATTGTAATTTACTACACTTCCTATAAAGCTGTTATTAAACGATCTAAGCCTATAAGCCCCGCCTTCCCATCCACTAGGTTGATATATGCCAATATAATTATCATTAGAAATAACATTTTCAATAATAGAATTATGCGTAAAAGATAAAACTAACCCATTGTTCTTTTTTGTTGATGACCCTTCTATAATCACATTTTTAACAACAGAGTTATTTGCATTACACAAAATCAACTCTGATAGGTGTTCATTTTGCAAGTTTACCGTATGATTAAAGTACTTTATTGGTCTATCTCCGGATCCAAGATTATTCTCTATAATAGACCCTTTCCCAGTATCACAAAATTTAGGTGCTCCTCCAACTGGAATAAAAATATCATAAATGCCATTTTCTTGTATTCTGTTGTTTAAAATTATATCCCTTCCATTACGTTGACCGTAGCCTGGATAGAAGCCGCCTAACTTTATTCCGTATTCCTTGTTTGAGTTTATTGTATTGCCCATAATTATATTGGTTATCTCTCCATCATATTCCTCTTGAGAAATCACGTCTATTCCATACATATTATCTGTTATTGTGCTATCTAAAATTATACTACTAGAAAGAGTTATTATCCCTGTATGAAAATTATTAACCATACAATTTTTGATAGTAACATTACCTTGTTCATAGTCATAAAATGTTCCTGATAGTATTCCAGCATATACAAACTTAGGGTTATCGTTGGGGTAAGGCTCTCCACGACCACTAATAGTATGCCCTGCACAATCAAGTATGACTTCAGGATAGAGATCACTCGTAATCACTAACCCATAATTATTACGTGGGCAACCAATTAAGTCATACCACATCACAGTGTAATTAGAAGTAACTCTATCACCACAATTACACCGAACATCGCCGCCACAATCAGCAGCGTCAACGCCGACAACACCGAAAATAACAATTAAGACAAACAAACAGAAAAGTAAAATCCCTCTTTTATTTATCATAAACTGTCAATTACAAATTATTCATCTAATCTTACTTAAATACTTTTGTTCTATGAAGTTATAACTAATTCCTATAACGAGAGACCAAAATATTTCTCCATTGTTTTTTGTTCTCTCGAATACCTCAAGAATGCTGACAGTTGCATTCTTGACGGCCCCGAGAACCTG
>JACQIA010000048.1 GCA_016198705.1 Candidatus Aenigmatarchaeota archaeon | reverse complement strand
TTTTAAAAATGTTTTCTTTGGATTTAATTATTCTTATAATTGCATGGGGTGTGCTTATAGACGTAGATCATTTATTTTACTATTTCTACAAGTTACGTACTTTCAGCTTTTCTAAAGTCCTAGAGTATTCGAACAAAGATTTTATTTCAGATAGGCCACACTTTTATTTGTTCCATACAATAGATTTCTTCGTTATTTTTGGAATTGGTTTATTAGTAATAAATTTTGATACAACTTTAAGTTTATTATTTTTGGCAGGATTGATTCATTGGATTTTGGACTCAATTAGACATTATATTCATCATAAAAACTTTTCTTGGTTGAAATATTATTCTCTGCTTTATTATTTCTTAAAGAAGTAAATTTTATGTGGTAAGATGAAATTCGATTTACATTCTCATACAATTTATTCAGCTAAAACCAAATGGGCTTTTGAGTCCATTATTAGACCATTAGATTTGGTTAAAACAGCTGTAAAGCGAGGTTTAAACGGAATTGCGGTTACCGATCATGATACATTCAAAGGAGCTTCAGAGTGTTCAAAGCTAGTCAGACAAAAGAAGCTATACTTGGAAATTATACCTGGCATTGAAATTAGCAGTCACGAAGGACATATACTTGGTTTGGGTATAGAAGAATGGGATAAAAAGGAAAAAATGTCAGCTGAAGAAGTAAACGATATTATAAGAGACATGGGTGGTATTGCAGTAGCTGCGCATCCTTTTGCCTCAAATCCGTTCAGGAAAAGTATAGGCGGATTTGTTGGGAGGTTTGATTTCGATGGTATTGAGGTTTTAAATTATCGTACTTCAGAAGGGGATAATCGACTCGCATTTAAGACTGCAAAGAAACTTAATTTAGGCATAACCGCTGGCAGTGATGCACATACACTTTCTGACATAGGCATGGTATGGACTTTTTCTAAAAATGAAAATGTTATTGAAAGTGTTTTAAAAAGTAAGACGAGAGTTTTTGGTGAAGAGATGCCAAATTTTAAGCGATATACGTATCAAATAAACAAACTAATAGAACTTAGTAGAACTTCTTTATTTTAAAGATAAAGTCACATATGTTTGTGAAAAAACGTAGAGTTAGCGAGCCTATTAAAGTCAATATTATGAAATTTATTGGAAAGCTAATGTAAATTCCTAATAATAAAATTGCACCTACGACAAAATCCAAGTCATCGAATAAAAACCATGTTTCTCCTGTTCTTAGTTCGATTCTCCTTTTAAAGAAACTTCTTATCAAATCGCCACTCATAGCGCCGAAACCAGCCAAAAATCCAAATAGAATAACTTCGTAGAAAGACGAGTATAAATTAGTCTTGACAATAAGAGTTGCTAGTTGCAAGATAAAAGCTACGCCAATAGCTGTCAATATACCACTCAGAAAACCTCTCAAGGTTTTGCTATCGCCAAATATCCTTTTTCCATCAAACCATTTAAAATTCAAGTCCATTGGTTTTTCCAGTAATTTCAATAATTTAATCTTTTTAGACCAAAAGGCAATGATGTTTGCAAAATAAGCCGGTATAAGCATAATCAAAAAATACGACATGTTGAGATATATGATAACCCAGACAAAAACGATGGTTAAAATAAGGGAAATTAATGCTATAGAAATCAAGTTTTTATAAGGAATAGTGAAAATCCAATCTTTTAAAATGATGAATTTCATTGATTTTTCCATGTTAATTATTAATGTTTTAGTTCATGTTAAAAGTATTAAAAGTAATATTTTCAATGTGTTTCTATGCCAGTAATAGGGTGCTCGATAAAATCGATTGTAGCTGAAAGGAAAAAGTCCATTGCGGATATAATGGATATAAATTCGGTAACGCGTGTAATTTCTGTAGAGGAAAAGGAAATAGAAATAGCCAGTAAGCAATCTACACTATTGGTAGGGTTTGAATTTGATACTGAGTATAGACCAGAAATTGCCACTATCAAATATATTGGGGAAGTAATTTATGCTACGAAAAACGAAAAAGGGATATTAAAAAGTTGGAAGGAAGACAAAAAACTGCCAAAAGATGCTGATATAGAAATAAAAAATTTCTTGCTGAAAAAATGTTTGACACTTGGGATCAATATTTCTGAAGAGTTGCAATTGCCTCCTCCAATAGTCTTTCCTGCAATTGTGCCTAAGAGTGAGGAGCGGACTAAATAACTAAATATATTGGATAAATTCTAAATAGTTTTTATGGTTGTAGATGCATTCATCTCGTTATTCCAAAATTTAATTGCTAGCTATGGTTACGTAGCATTATTCTTTGGGAGTATTATTTCAGCTTCCACGGTCATAATTCCAATGCCGCTTTATGTTTTGATTTTTTTTGCATCAAGCTTAGGCTTGAACATTTTACTCGTTAGTATAGTTTCTGGAATAGGCTCAGGTATAGGTGAAATAACAGGTTATTGGGTAGGTGCTGGTGGTAGAAAAATATTAGGGAAGAAGATAAAAAAAATGCCAAAAAAGCTTGGAAATTTTAGCAAATTCATAAAAGACTATGGTATTTTTGCTGTTTTTGCACTTGGTGTATTGCCATTTCCGTTTGATATAGTTGGTATCATTAGTGGTGCTAGCAATTTGGGCATGAAGAAGTTTTTGTTAGCGGCTATCCTTAGCAAAATTATAAAAAATCTTATGATAGCATATGCAGGATATTTGGCTTTGCCTTTTCTCCAAGTATATCTTCATCCTCTACTACAGTGATTACATTGTCAAAATATAAACAAGTCATCATAATTCGCATGGATATTGGCATGGGTAAAGGGAAGATAATTATTCATGCTATACATGCTGCGATAGGCGCTATGAGATTAATTGACGATGAAATAGTAAAAAAATGGGAAGATGAGGGGGCAAAAAAAGTTGTATTGAAAGTTAGAGACCTGAAAGAATTATTGGCGGTACAGAAAAGGGTTAAAGAGGAAAAAATTCCGTCATATCTTGTAAAGGATGCCGGCCTTACCCAATTAAAGGCTGGAACTATAACTGCTTTAGGCATAGGACCTTATGAAGAAAAAAAAATAGACAAGATAACTGGGAAGCTGAAATTGCTTTAGCATTTCAGATATTGTAATAAATCATTTTCTTTCTGCAGGCCTTCTAACAAGATATTTTCGTTAATTAAGATTGCTGGTGTTTTTGTAATTCTATAGTTATCTTTTAAAATATCTATTGTAGTTATATTCAAATCAAGTGGAAGTGGTATTAG
Organism: Candidatus Aenigmatarchaeota archaeon; assembly: GCA_016198705.1. Lineage (GTDB taxonomy): Archaea > Aenigmatarchaeota > Aenigmatarchaeia > CG10238-14 > SCSR01 > JACQIA01. The sequence goes on along the minus strand of JACQIA010000048.1, from coordinate 14,438 downwards.
CATTACATTTTGCCCGCATTTTTCTTTTACATCAAGTAAAACTGCGCTTTGTACTTTTTGTTGTATAGCTACAGTTTCATTGTAGTAAGAATAGAAATAAACAAGTGTAGAATAATTCACATTGCAATTATTTTTTATATCAATGCTATTAAACCAGAATTGAGTTTGAAGTAAAGCGTATCTACTTTTTTCCAACAAAAGTGAAGGGGCAAATCGATTAGTTAGTTCATACCTTTCTAATTTTTGACCTTCCTTGAAAATATTATCGTTGAATTGCAGGTTAGCTTTAATTGCACTATTGCAAGATAAAGATCTGTTAAGCAATCCGTACAACGATACCTGCAGTCTAGCATCATTCCAAAGGGTGTCTATCTCTGTCAGTCTACTTTGAACTTCTTCAACTCTACTAGTATCCAGCCAAACACCAATAGAAATACCTATGATGAATACAATAGTGGTAATTATTGCAGATCTTAAAAACACGTCTTTCTGCATTTTACCACTTAAATCTTCTTGTCGCATATCGCCAAATAGACTCGAATAAGTTTGCTGGGAAGATTGTAATGTAAAATGTCAAGTAAATCAAATAATCAAAAAGATTTCTTGGCTTATGTTTTTCTTTTGTTAAATCCAAACTAATTTTAACCCAAGTAATTGATAGAAGGAATACAAAAATACCGAATATTGTGAAAACATCTGGAATTATCCAAAATTGCCAATGTTTCAAAGGATTAACACCTATAATTGTAGCTTGCACAATGAAACTAAGTTGATTAAAAATGGATCTCAAAATTATGTAAGTAAATAAGCCCAACCCCAACAATGACAAAACATAAGATATAGAGAAAAATGGCCAAATGAAAGAACCTAGTACTCCATAATTACTCTTAAGAAATGTGTGTTTGTATTTCATCATGGTTTGCATGCCACCTATATTCCATCTTATTCTCTGCCTCCACCATGCCTTTAATTTGTTAGGAATATTTGTGTAAGTTTTTGCTTCTGTAGCCATCTTTATCTTGTAGCCTTTGCTTAAGAGCCTCCATGCTATTTCTATATCTTCGGTCATGTTCTTGGCATCAAAACCTCCGACTTTAATCAAGGCATTTTTTCTGTAAAGACTAAGAGGGCCTGGAGTGACATAAACTGCATCAAGAAATTCCAAAAGCTTCCTTGACCATACTATCATTGAGTATTCTAACCACTGTAGTGTTTCTAGTAAGTTTTTAGGCCTATTGGCGAATATAGAAGTCGTAACTCCAGCAACTGAGCTGTCATTGAAAAATGGTATGGATTTCAATAAGGCATCTGGACGTGGGTGCGAATCTGAATCTACACATGCGACAATCTCTCCTTTGGCTTTGCTCAAACCAAAGTTTAAGGCATTTGCCTTGCCTCCCTTCTCTTTGCACAAGACTTTAACATTCTTGAATCTTTTTGCTACTTCATAAGTGTTATCTTCGGAACCGTCGTCTACAACTATTATTTCAAGCTTGTCTTTTGGATAATTCAACGCATTTAATGATTTTAGTGTGCTTGTTATAGCATCTTGTTCATTGTATGCAGGAACTATTATGCTGACAGAAGGGAATCTGAACAATTTAGGTGTTAAGCGCAATTGGCTTTTATTTCTGCTGTAAAGTAATAGGAAGATGAGCAGGAAGTATGTGGTTACAGCTGCAAAAAAAAGATAAAGAACATCAATGATTATTCCTGGCATATTCAACTACCTATCAATCAATTAAACATTTATGTCTAAAATATCCATCAAAAACCTGACTGTCGCCAGATCAAAATTCCTATATGGATTGCTGACATCATTGCTTGGCAAACCGGATATAAAGATGACATGACCGTCCAACCTTACAGAAGTTTCGTTTGCAAACTTTGGATGGACCAAAGCAATTATCGGATGTTGTATTTTTCCAGGCAAGTGTTGGTAAGAAGCAATCTCCCTTGCATCTATAGTAACATTTCTGCCGAGAAGATTGAACAGTAATCCTAGTTTATACGACACCTCAAAGCCATTCGCACTATAAATTCCATTATCCCCATCTACAGGCTGGAACACTATTGTTATGTTTTTTGCAAGTCCTCCCCGCAATTCATAATATGGAATAACGTCGTTCGGATATATTGGAACTTTAGCAGCTTCTCTCAAATCCGCTCTAAAGTTTAGTGGTATTCCATGATAGTCGTAGCTGTAAATGGGTTTTGGAATGTAAATGTCTGCAAAATACGCTATGATAATTAAAACTGCAACTGCAAAAACAAAAATAAGTTGGTTTTTGGTTAGTTCTATCCTTGTATTGCTTTGCCTGGCCATAAAAATCCTTTAGAACCATTTGGTTTTTAAAAATAAAAAAAAGGGGGGAAAGTAAAACCTTTTAATCCCTTTTTGCTATGGTTTAGCCTTCTTTAACTACTGGCACTGAAACAGTACCTGTGACAGTTACCTTGCTAGCAGTTACAGCTTTGAGATGTGCTCCGTAGTTCTGCAAAACGCTTGTTGCTAATCTTGTATTGTCAGATTCCCAACCAGCAACTACTAGTGCAACTTTACCTGTGGCGAATGCTCCGTCTACAGCTTGTATTAATGCTGTATCTTGAGTAATGCCTGAGGATGCACCGCATGCTGGGTATGTCTTGCCCAATGCTTCGGCTGTTAGTTTGTTGACACATGGTCCACCAACTAATACAAGGTTCTTTGCTTTCTCTGCAGATCCTACTTCTGTGTCTAGCTTGGCTACGGCAGATGTTATTGGAGCTATTTTGTTTGTAGTTCCTACTGTTGGAGCTTCTCCTCCTACTTTACCTACACTCATTCTTGCTGTTAATTCTCTTGATGCTACTAGAATTTGAACTTTGTCTCCTGCTGAGTTAGCGTCTGGTGTTACTACTACCAAACCATTGTCGTCTATGACGTCTTTTGATTGTTTACCGATACCCCTTATTCGTGATGTTTCCTGTGTTGAGTTAACGTCTGTTGATTCTGCTGAAGCTGCTGTACCTCCCAATCTAATCTCAGGGAAGGTTTGTGTATCCCATTTTGTTTTGTTCTGGAAGGCTAACTCGAGGTTGAAGTTTCCTGGGTCACCTATTGTTACGTTACCGATAACCGAACTGTATCTTGCACTTACTGTTACATTCAATCTCCAATCGCTTTTCTCTCCTGAACCACCGTAAGACAACCTGTAGGAATATGTTACGTTGTCGCCATTTCTACCGTTACCGTCAGTATCTGTGGTGTTAAGCATCGCAGCTGCGAATTCGCTGGTAACATAGCTTGTGTTAGCACCACTAGTTCCTAGTGGTAGTCCTCCTGCGAATGAAGTTATTCCGTATGCGTATGTATTTGCTCCTGTGCTAGCTCCTACACTTAGGTTACGATCTGCTGTCTTTATTCTGCTGTTTGTTGTATCCCAGAAACCAAAGTAGACTGGGTATGGGTTAGCACCTGTACCTAACTGTTTGCCCATCAACACATATGCTTCAGAATATGCATTTCCGTTAGCTGCTAGTATTGAAGCTAATTTAGTACCCTTTTCGTCAACTGAGCTTATCTTCAAACCTTTACCTTCGCCTATTTTATCTCCTGTCGAGTTGTAGACTGATTGTTCAGAATTCACTGGCTCTATTGTTACTTTGGCAAGTTTCTCAGTACCGTATCCTACGAGCTTTACTTCACCGTAGTTATTCGGCAACTTTAAACTTTCACCTGCTTTTAGATATTGGGTTGATGTTGGTTGGTAGACTACTTCAATAATGCTACCAGACTGCACTGTACCCCTGTTGGCATTTGTAAAGTTTGAACCACCGCTTGCTGCTCTGATACCCCAAGTTGTTTCACCTGAGAATCTGTCGCTTGATGTGCCTGTTGATGTTGTATCAGCACTTGTGTCATAATCCTTCTCAGTCTGACCTTCAGGACCTACCACTAAGTCCGCTCCTACGACAGTACCATCGGCTAAGGCTCTTGAGTCGAGTAGCTTGATGTCCAATTTTGCTACAGTAGATGTCTTTGTATCACCTTCGTTTATTACTAAGGTGTCTACAGTTGTGCCTGCTTTGTCTTGGAGTACTACCTTGGCCCATTTGTCGTTAGAACCAAGTGTTGCATATACTGTATAATCTCCGCTTGTAACTCCTTTTGTTGCATCGGCTGTACCTGTGGCTCCTACTAGCATTACTATCTTGTCCGTATCTGTACCAACTATTGAGAATGGTTTACCCAACAGCTCAATGCTGATAGGATAGGTGTAGTTTTTAGTAGTACCGTCACCTGTACCAGAAATGGTTTTGTCGAAGACATATTGGTATCTTATGTCTCCTGACTCCACTTCCAATGTCAATGTACCGTTTACTCCACTCTGTTCTGTGGTGTGTCTAATCTTGGCACCACCTACCCAGAGTTGTTCACTCCAGTCGTATGTAGATGATCTCCAAGTGTAAGTACTATCCTTGAGACCAGTCCAGTGGAAGTTCTTAATCGTTGCACCAGCTGGTAACGGATTTGAATAATCGGTTCCACCGACTGACAAATCATCTCCATTAGCAGCTAGACCGATACGGATTCCATCCTTGTCTATTCCATTGAATCCTGTTGGAGTCGCTCCTGATACCGATTCTACTGTATAAGACAGCTCTGCTAATCTTGCTGCCAAGTCTACTGCACCAACCACATCAGATGTTTTTGCATCTGCACCGACTACTACGAAAGCGTCTAATGCAGAAGATGTAGCGGTTGTAGCTCCCAGAAAACCTGGAAAGTCCTTAAGACTTGTTGCGGCTAAGCCAGCAGCTGCTATTGTTGAACCAGCCATTAAGGCTGATAAACCTGTCGCAATCCATTTTTTAATTTTCATTTTTTTACCTCTTTTTTTTAATTTTCACGATTATTATCTACTCTTTAGAAGTCGATAATAATCTGTGCTTGGGTTATTCTTTACTATAGATTTGTCAAAGATACTATATAAGTATTACTTGAAACAATTGATAGAATGTTAATAAAGGTTAAATGCTAGTATAATGCATATGATAAAAATCATTTTAAGGTTGTTAATTGTTTCTAAAGGTAAAATAAGACTTATTTAGCTAAAATAAAGCTTATATAAGCTTTTTATATTTTTATTCATAAATTATATAAATTTAGTCTGTCTATGGTGTTAATTTTCCTTTAATGAGCTTCAATTTATTTGTTCTCCCTAATCTCTGTACCTCTATCAGCCCTCTTTCTGCCAAACTCTTGACAACCCTGCTAATCTTAGCCTTCGAGAGGTTGGTATCCTGGACCACTTTCCGCTGGTTTACCTCACCTCCATTGACAGATATCACATTTATCACCTTTCTCTCAAAATCATCCAAAACAGACAGTACTAGTTGCTCTGACTTTCTGAAATACCTCAATAGGAGGACTGCCATAACAGCCCCCACCACTAAGGCAAAAATTATGACTTTACTTATACTTAATTGCTCCAAGAAAGGCACTGGCAGTCTTTCGTACAGGACTTCTAGCTTTAAGTCTTGATCCTTGTTGAAATTACTCATGCTCCAAACAACTATCGTCCCTTCACTAAGAATATCCGCACTTTCGGGAAATGAAATTCTACCATCCTTAACAGCTGCCATCCTGATGGGTAGCCTTATTGAGGCGAAAATCCTGTCTATATCATTGTTAATGGAAAAATCATTGCTAAAAAAGAATTTTTCGTCAAGCTGCCTAACAAAATCGGGGGTTTTGTAGCTAAAAGTTACTGTCCTTTGCTCCTTAGTTAAAATGAAGCTGCATCCTATTTCACTAGTTCCTTTAATATTAACATCGCAATTTACTGACCCAGCATTGCTCCTTGCAGTAAAGTTATCCACTCTGCCAATAATGGTAGTGTTGAATGTTCTGACTGGCTCCTTAAATGTCAAGGTTAAGTCAACATTTGCCAAGCCATCTTCATTTAAAACAACATCTATACCATAGTACGCAAGCTGGGCGAATGCTATGCTGCTAAGTGAAACAATTGTAAGTAAAAATGAAACAGTTGCAAATAGTTTCACATTCCTAAATAGCATAAGATAAGCTTATCTTTTTATTCTTAAATTCATTTTCGTTTACTTTTTAGTTGATACTACAATGCCGCCAGCACCACCGGCCGCAAGTTTATGCATCACATCAGCAACAGAATTCATTATTGCTTGTATAGTTTCCATCCCTATTGTCAATTCTTTAGGTTCAATAATCTCAACGCTTGAAGGCGCGAAATAAATAACAGCAAACAGCAACGTTTCCACATTCTTTGAAAGAAGCTCAATTTTAGCTACTTTGGAAAAGGCTTTTTCTACCTTTACAGGCGGGTTATTCACTTCTAATGTTTCTTCAAATTTCTCGCTCAGTATGTGGGTGTTTTTGAGATTCTGCATGGATTTTATATGTTCTTTTAACGTACTTTCAGCTAAATCTCGTTCTGAAGTCATTACCTCAAACCACATCAGTGATTTTATCCAGCCTTCTTCTATCTTTTCCTTAATCTCTTCTTTTTCCATTAACTCACTACCAAGTTTATCCTAACACCGCAATTTGGACATCTATCTTTAACTAGGTTTACCTTTTTGACCGTAGACGCCAATCTATAGATCAGCGTCTCCCTGCAATTGTAGCAATAAGTGCTTTCATCCTGGTGCTGGGGGACATTGCTTATGTATACATACCTCAAGCCAGCCTTTCTAGACACCTCAGCACATCTTTCCAAAGTACTCATAGGCGTCTGTGGCAATTCTGTAAGGCTAGGATCTGGGATAAACTGCAGCAAGTGGAATGGCACATCCCCGCCCAGTTCGCCATTTATCCAGTCAGCAAGCTTCTCGCAAAGCCCTATGTTATCCCCTATCTGCGGGATTATAAGATTGGATATCTCTATGTGAGCTCTATGCTTCTTGAATATCTTAAGCGTATCATAAATGTGATTTTCATCCTGCAAAACAGTGAATTTTTTCATATATTCAATATCCATAGAGGCCTTTACACTAAAACTAACAGCGTCTAAGTACTTACACAGTTTTTTCACAGGGTCCTCTGTCATGTAGCCGTTGGTGACTAAAGTGGTTTTTATGTTGCTTCTATGGGCTAACTTGAAAGTTCTATACATAAATTCGAAATAAACCGTAGGCTCTATGTATGTGAATGTTATCGATTTGCAGTTTCGCTTCTCCGCTAGTGTTATTATATCTTCAGGCGAATATTCCTTTTCCGACACTATAGGTAGTTTGTCATGAGTGATTTGCCATAATTCACTAAATTGAGATGTCAAGACAGGTCCGCTACATGATACTGATAGAGTGTTTGAGTTTGGGTAGAAATGAAAAAATGGCTTCTTTTCTATGAAATCCACATCTGTGGCAACAACTTTTGAATAATTCGTGCTATACAGCTTGTTGCCTATGTTTTTCCTTACTAAACAATAACCTACTTTACCTTCCGGAATCAAGCAACCTTTAACACATAGGTTGCATTTTACCTTTCCTCTTTCCCTGGTCCAGAACATCGCTTCTTGCAAATCTTTCGGCATTATTATCCCAGATTTAGATTTTATAATATAGTTGTCTATATTATTATAGATGAATGCCTCAGTAGCTCAATTGGCTGAGCAATCGCTTCGTAAGCGATAGATAAGTCCGCTAAAGGTTATGGGTTCAAATCCCATCTGAGGCTCACTAATTTAAACATTGAAATATTATTCGTTGTATGGAAATTGTTTTGAACTTCAAGTCCGAAAATTATGCAAAAACCAAGGATATTTTGCTTAAGGATGATGTTGTGTCTAGGGCTAGCCTTGTGTTCAAGGAAGGTTCTATAATTAGTAAACAAGGATATTACTGTTACATACGAGGTACAGATGAGCAATGCAAAAAAGCTTTAGAATTAACTAAAGATTTAGCCAAAGAAGTTATAGATAAAGAAAAGTTAGACTTAATCAATAAGATTAAGGAAGAAGAAAATAGGGCTAGTGAAGGCATGGGTGGAATATTTGATTGATGCGACAGTGGTCCAGCCTGGTCTAAGACACGAAAGTTAGAACTATGACTGTGTAGGCTTGCCAAGTTCGGAACGCGGGTTCAAATCCCGCCTGTCGCATATCAAAAACTAAACAAAAACTTATATTATAAGGAACAAAATAAAAATAGATACAAAATGCTTTTCGGCAAAAAAAAGAAGGTTGAAACGCCTCCTGTTGAAGATATGCCACCTTTACCGACTTTAGAAACATTGGGTCAAGAAAATCAAGCACATGAAGTTCACCAGGAAATGCCAAACATTACTCATCAATTGCCAATAATTAATTCACGCCTGCCTGTAAATTCCAAACCAACACAACCATCTAAAAGTATGCCATTTGTGAAAAACCAGGAACCAGCGAAAGCACCGGAAGAAAAAGTAGATAGACCTGCATTTGCTCCTTTGTTTATAAAAATCGACAGATACAGAAACATATTGAATGCATTAGGGCAGTTGAGAACTTCTATTGTTATGATAAGAAATTCATTTTCCACTTTAAATGAATTGGAGAAGGCGAGATTCGAAACTTTGAAATTGATTGAGGATGCTGTTGGTAGGGTTGAAATAAAATTAAGTGCGTTAGATTCTGAATTGCTTAGACCTGCTGGCCATCATCCAGAAATTTCACCCGAGTATCAGGATGTTGAAACTGTGCATGCCACAGTCGCTGATTTGAAGGGGCAGATAGACCAGCTGAAAGCGGAAATGGAACAATTATCTTAAGCTATTTATTTCTCTTGTTTAGATAATTAGTATTCATGCAGGGGTCGCCTAGTCTGGTCAATGGCGTGGCGCTCAAGCTATCTTGAGCTTTGATTTCAGGATGATATAAGAAACGCCATGGGTTAGTCCCTTCGAGAGTTCGAATCTCTCCCTCTGCATTATTCTGTTTAAGATTTAAGGAAAATAAAAAAATCTCTAGGAATTTTCTGATTTGTGCTTAATCAACTTATTTTTCTAGCAAGACTTGGTATGCTACGAATACAGCTCCAATCAAAGCAGTTAACCATGCTAATGATGCTATCAATTTTTGAACACCATCAATCACAGAAGCTGTCAACACTTCACCCACGAATCCACCTGTGGCTACTGAAGTTGCTCCTGCAAATACATACAGAACTCCTCCAAGTGCTAGCCAATTGAATCCTTTTTCTGCTCTGCTTCTGAACTTTGAAAACTCGGCAAGCGCAACAGCCAACAAGATGGCCATTCCAATTCCTGCTAGAGGTGACACGCCTTCAACTAAAGCCATTGTTATACCTAACTCTAAATTATGAAAGCAAGATTATAAATCTAGTTATTCTGCATGCAATCATGGCTTTCAAAGGTGGTGACGAAATTCTTTTTGATTTCACAAATTCAATTATTAATTGATGGTAGACTGCCCCGGCTGTTCGAACTTTACCACAGAAATTTTGGTGTGTGATTCCTGCAATGCACTATGTTGTGTTAGATGCATTGCTAAATCAAGCAAACAATGGGTTTGCAATAATTGCAAATCTAATGTTACAAAAAAACCAGATAACATGTTTTCCATGTTTGGATAAAAAGAAGAGAAAGGGAGGAAAATAGTTACCCAAGTTCATCTAAGGCTTCTTCTCCCAAATCATCGTCCCCTTCTTCATCGTCTTCGTCTTCTGTAAATTCATCCATTTTGTCTGTCACCATAATCTAATCTAAAGTATCATATAAGTATTTAAATCTTTTCTAGACTACTCGGGAATATTTTATCATAGCGGAAAATGATTTAACTGCCCTCTCGGGGGTGGGGTAAACTGGTATGCCATTGGCTTCCAATCTATCAGACAGTTTTTCTGTGAATGTTCCTCCAGAAGCGCAGCATAGAATCGGTTTTCCGTATTTTTTCATTTCAACAAGCCTATCAACTATAGTTTCCTCGAGCAATGGCACTTGAAATAGAACAATGGCTATTATCCCATCGTATTGTTTAATGCAATTTTCCATTACTACATTGTATCTTTCAGCCGTTACATCTCCAGTTAAATCAATTGGATTATGTAAAGACACGTATGAAGGTAGATTCTTAGATAGGACTTTCTTAATTGTTTTAGACGGCTCTTCTAGTTTTATTCCCTGCCTTTCGGCTTCATCCGTAGCCAAAACACCAAACCCACCGCCATCTGTAACTATCAGCAAATTATTTCCTTTTGGCAAGGGTTGCATAGAAAATGCCTTGCAGAAATCAAATAGCTCTGTCCAATCGCTAGCTTCTATTGCACCGAACTGATTAAACACAGCAGAGTATATTATTGCATCGCCAGCTAGACTTGCCGTATGGCTCACAGCAGCCTTACTTCCCTTTTCAGTTTTGCCTGCCTTTAAAACAACCACAGGTTTTTTCCTGACAGTTTTTTTCAAAGTTTCTATGAAACTTCTTCCGTCTGATTTTATTCCTTCCAGATACACAGCAATAACATTTGTAGTAATGTCGTTGGCCAAGTACTCCAACAAATCTGCTTCATTTATGTCCATTGCATTGCCGTAAGATATGAATTTTGATATTCCTATATGTTCGCCAGATAGCCAATCGAGTATCGTGGAACCGACAGCGCCAGATTGGGAAATAAATGCTATACTGCCCTTCTTTGGTCTCCCCATTCTTTCCTCAGTTAGAAAAAGCGTATCTAAGTCTGTTGACGGATCAAAAATTCCTATACAGTTAGGCCCAATCACCCTTGTTTTCTTTCCCTTGATTATTTTTTTACATTTCTCTTCTAGCTTTTTTCCTTCCTCGCCAATTTCTGAAAAGCCTCCAGAAATTATTATTACACCATTGATTTTCTTTCTCACACATTCTTCTAGAACCTTTGGCACTGCTACAGCTGGCACTGCGATTATTGCCAAGTCTATTTCACTTGGTATTGCTTTAACTGATGGATAAACTGCTTTATTCAATATTGGCGTTGTATCAGGATTGACAGGATAGACATTACCTTTGAAATTGCCCTTCAACAAATCATCCAAAATTGCATATCCAATTTTCCCAGGTGTATGGCTGGCTCCTACGATTGCAACAGATTTTGGGTTGAAGAATAACTCCAAATTCATAATTAATATTGAATTCCTAATTTAATTATTATGCATAGGCTCGCAAGAAGGGTTAATGTAATCGGTATCAGCAAGATCGAGGAAAGCTTAAGGATAATAGAGCAGCATCCAGAGATAATATCGCTTGGTGCGGGCGAACCGGATTTTCCAGCTCCGCCAAACGTTATTAGCGCTGCAGAAAAATTTTTAGAAAGGGGCTATACCCATTATTCGCCATTGCAAGGCAGGCGTGAATTAAGGGAGGCTCTAGTAGAGAAATTAAAGAAGGAAAATAAAATTGATGCGAACGAAAATGAGATACTCATTACATGCGGCTCTAAAGAGGCAATACTGCTTTCAGTCTTAACTTTAATAAATCCAAAGGAAGAAGTGATTACACCAAATCCTGGCTATATTGGTTACAGACCTATAATTGAATTGATAGAAGGTAAAGCGATCTCACTGCGTTTGAGAGAAGAAGATAATTTTGAATATCATGCAGAAAAATTAGAGAAAATGGTTACTAAAAAGACTAGATTAATTATAGTCAACACGCCATCCAACCCCACTGGTACAGTTTTTAAAAGAAAAACACTGGAAGAAATAGCCGAGATAGCGGTTGATAAAGATTTGATGATTCTATCTGATGAAGCTTATGAAAAGCTTGTTTATGATAACAGCAAGCATACGAGCATGGCTAGTTTGAATGGGATGGAAAAGTATGTCATAACAACCCAAACATTTTCCAAAACTTTTGCCATGTGTGGATTCAGGGTTGGGTATGCGGTAGCGACAGAAGATATCATAAAGGAAATGAAGGAGTTCAAATTATGCACGACTATCTCTGCCCCCACATTTTCTCAACTGGCTGCTATAGAAGCCTTGAATCATTCCAAAAAATATGTTGAGAGGATGAGAAAAGAGTATGACAGAAGAAGGAAGATGCTGATAAAACGATTGAACCAACTGTCCAATATCAGCTGCATAAAACCGCAAGGAGCATTTTATGCATTTCCAAATGTCACTGGATTGAAGATGAGTTCTGACAAGGTTGCTGACTTTTTGATTAGGAAGGCGAAAGTTGTAACCGTGCCTGGAACTGAATTTGGGAAATACGGTGAGGGTTTCTTGAGGCTAAGTTATGCTACGGCTTATGGAAAGCTTGAGACCGCAATTGATAGAATTGAGAAGGCTATAGGTAAGATTTAAATCCAAATCATTTGCAATATATGTTTTGCAGGAGGTGTAGGTGGGGAGCTACCGGTTCCCTGTAGCACAAACCCGGTTTATGGTGCACCGAAAGCCTTAGGACGGTATGGGCTTCGTAAGCTATTCCAAATTCCCAACTGAGAAGCTTCGTCTTGTAGGGTTGGCTGCCTATTGAACATGGTGAGGCGAGGAATCGAGCAACCATAAGATAGTTATGCCAATGCTTACAAACCAACGGAGTGGAGAAGGGAGTTTGGGTATAATAGTTTATGGGTTTATGCCAACCTTTGGTGACCTCCTGCTTATTTATCAATAGTGGTTAAAATCGATTTAGGAAAAAAGATATTGATCATAATTTTAGTAATTACCCTTGCTTTTGTCACATACGAATTTATTTTAATACCAACAGAAACCATCAATAATATTGATAAAAGTATTCTGCCACAAGAACCTAACACAACTAAATTCATTAAAGAGCTCAAAGAAATTGAACTAACGGGAAAAAGAATTGCGGTTGTAAGAGTTCCGGCTGTCGATAACCAAGGCAATGGTATTGCTACCACTTTAAAAGTTGAAGCTATTCCCGGTGAAGGGAGGACCTTGACGAACATAGACCAGCTTTTGTTCTGGGTAGACACGCAATATTCTATACAGATTGCTAAAGAAGTAGCTGGAAATTTAACCAAAGCCGATTTATCAAAAATTGATTTGATCTATACAATCGAAACTGAAGCCAGCGTCATAGAAGGCCCTTCTGCTGGGGCTGCATTAACGCTTGCTACAATAGCTATATTGGAAAACAGAAGCGTTAATCCGAATGTATCAATAACTGGAACGATAAATCCTGATGGCAGCATAGGGGCTGTGGGTGGTATATTGGCCAAATCTAAAGCATCCAAAGATGTGGGAATCAAACTTTTCTTAGTTCCAAAGGGGCAAGGCCTGCAAACAGTTTACAAGCCGGTTAAACAATGCGAAAAGATTGGAGTGGTTACTTATTGCACTATAGAATATGAAAAGGAGAGTGTGGATATAACCGAACAATCCGGTGTTGAAGTGAAAGAAGTTGCAAATGTTGAAGAGGCATTAAAATACTTTATTGAATAAGTTTCTATATTTAATTAGAGATTATGGGTGCATTCTTAATTCAAGACATCTACAACATAGCTGGAATTGGGATTATTGCAGTCGGGCAAGTAAAAAGCGGGACTCTCAAAATTGGCATGAAAATAAATCTAGACGGCAGGATCATGGAAGTAAAATCTATAGAAATGCTCCATATGCCGATAAAAGAAGCAAAAGAAGGGGACAATGTTGGGATTGCTTTAAGCAATTCGGATTCTAAAATTCTTAGAAATTTCATAGGGAAACAGCTGAATTTTTCTTGATGCCCTGGATTAAAATACTTTTTAACATAATTTCTTTATATGCAATTCTCTAGAGACGAAGTACGTGACATTGCTTTAGCAATAGTTGCAACAACTTTTATTTTGATTGTAACACCAATACCATCCTTTGGAATCAAATTTATACCTGGGTATATAATTGGAATTTTATTTGGATTTCTTCTACATGAATTGGCCCATAAAGGAATGGCCAACAGATTAGGCGCTGAAGCTTTCTTTAAAATTTGGCCGCAGGGGATTGCAATTGGAATTTTGTTTGCTTTAGTTTCTACATGGAAATTTTTAGCGCCAGGTGCAGTTGTTGTTTTTGGACACAAGTTTGGGAGGTGGAAGTATAGATCGGATAGAGCTTTTACAACACCGCATGGCGCGGCATTATCATCAGGTGAAATGGGGTTGATATCTGTAGCTGGACCGATTGTAAATATTATTTTAGCATATTTGTTTTCTGCAATACCTGGTCAAATCTTCCAAGACATTGCCTATATTAATGCAGTCCTAGCGGTATTTAACCTAATCCCAATTCCCCCTCTTGATGGAAGTAAAGTTATGCTATGGAATGCTGTAATTTGGTTGTTTGTTATAATTATTGCAGCAGTGCCTATACTTTCTGCATTATTGCCGTGATATTGAATCTACTTTTAAGCATCAAGTGCAATAATTAACTGAAGTGATAAGTTGCGGGTAATTGCCGATTTTCATCTGCATTCAAAATATGCTAGGGCAACTAG
>JACQIA010000053.1 GCA_016198705.1 Candidatus Aenigmatarchaeota archaeon | reverse complement strand
TTGTTAATTATTTTAGGAATGTGTTTAGTAGGACTGTTGGGGGGGTACAACAACTTACAACTGGTCGTTGTGGCAAGGATGGAAATAACAGAGATATTGAATCTTGTGTAATTATAACTGCGGATAATAAATATTATTTTTACTTAAATGGCAGAAAAATAACAGATGAAAAAAGCGACTGGAAAACAGCAGATAGATACCCTGTTACTTTGATAAATGGAGAGAATCTAATAGCAGTTTGGTCTAAAGATTCTGGGGGAGATGAGGGAGTTTTAGTTGAAGTTTGGCATAAAGGGAGATTAGTAGTTAAGAGTGACTCGGCTTGGAAAAGTTTACATGCTAATAAGGGTCCTGATGGTTGGGATGATTTAGCTTACGATGATAGTAATTGGGCGCTTAGCAGGAATACTAGGGAAAGGGATGATAGGGCAGAAGCGAAACTTAATGGCCAAGAGGCTTTTTCTGAAGCTGAATGGATGTGGTGCAGTAATACTAATGATGATGAAGAATGTAGGTACAGAAAGGCATTTAACGTAAATCCAAATGCTAATGTGGATCCTCAGACCATTGTTAATAGTGGAAATTATATCAGGATAACTGCGGATGATACGTATTCTTTAGCAATTAATGATGTGAATATAGGTGAATGCAGGAATTGGAAAAAAGGCTACGTATATGCTTATACTCTACAACCTGGAGATGTTATAGGAATTTTAGCTAAAGATGATGGAGGAGATGTAGGACTTTTATTTGAAGCTTATGTTGATGGCGCATTAAGATTTAGCAGTGATAATACTTGGAGAGTCAAGAAGGTTACTTCACTTTCTAATGATGAGAGAAATAACTGGAGAAAAAAGAATGCTGGATTTAATGATCAGAGCTGGGAGATTGTCAGAGAAAATGAACAGAAAGATTCTGGAGATAGACCTATAGGATTTACACAAGCGCAATGGATATGGTCTGAGGATACGACTTATGATATTGACTTCTATGCATTTAGGAAAGTTGTTGATGTGCAAATTCTAGAGGGTAGTGCTACTTCTAGTTTAGATTCTTCTCAGGGTTCTGGACAAGATTGCGAAGAGAGGGGTAATCTTGGTTTGTATAGTGGTATACCTGGAGTTAGTCCTATTGAACTTGCAAGAGATAGTTGTGGGGCAGATGCTAATTGTAGATGGAATCTTACAACAAGTAAATGTGAAGCTAAACCTCAAGCGGATTTATCTGGTCAAACTGATCCTATTTTAATAAATGGTCAACTCCCTTCAGCACAACCAATTACAATTAATACCGGAGAGAGAGTTTCAGTAAGTATTAGTGGAGGCGGAGGCGGTCCTTACCAAGCTAGTGTATTAAAAGAAACATCAACTGGGAATTGTAAAATAGAAGAGTCTCAAATCGCTGATGTAAATGAAGGATTTGGAAATGTCCCATCGACTATGAATATAAGAGGAATTTCAGGAGGATTATGCAGATTTGATGTTAAGAGTACTACAACCAACGAGATTATTGAGATATTAGTCAATGTTGCAGGTGCTACTATTGATGATTCAAGTGCAATATTTATACGTGCAGATAATGGGGCAATCAATATTGGTGAGGTTGCAACTCTTACCGCAAGTTCAAGGACAGTTACTTCATTTAGATGGGGAATTCTAAAAGAAAATGGGGTTACTGATCAGGATTGTTTTATTGTTTATGGACCTACACAAAATATAGGAGAAGGGCCTGTTGTAAAAGACTCTGTATTAATTAGAGGGGCTAGAGAAGGAACTTGTACAGTAGCTGTACAAGATACAGATAGTACAGATCCTAAGAGATATGTAGCAACTTATGTGATACAAGTTACTACTCCTCCTGCTGGACTTAGTGTAGATGTTAGTTCAACTGTAAATATTGGGAGTAGGGTTACACCTGTTATATCTGGAGGGACTCCTACTTATAGGGTTGGTCTTTTGCCAGGTGTAACTGCTTGTAGGATTGTTTTTCCAATCCCTAATGCAGGAGGAACTGCTTTTGTAAATGCCAATACTTTTATTGTGGAAGGATTGGCTGCTGGTAGTTGTGTGGTAAGAGTTCAAGATAATGCAGACCCATCTCAGATTAAAGATGTTTCTATTATTGTACAGGAAGCTATACCTCCTGAACCTGAGGCGGATGGAGCAGGAGAAGAAGAAGGAGCAGCAATTACTTTAAGCCCTCCAACTGGATTAACTGCAACATTAAGCGGAACTAATGTTGTATTAAATTGGAATACTGGACCAACTTCGAGTGCTGGCAGAACAATATCTGTATCTTCAGATAAAAGCAGTGTGGTTGTAGGAGGGCAAGCAGCTGAAATCAGAGCTAGCTCAAGCACTGTAAGCAATTTTAGATGGGGGATTCTAGGTACAAATCCTGCATGCTATATTGTTTATGGATCAACTGGAAATGCAGGAAGCGGTCCTGTAGTTGCTAATTATGTTTTGGTAAAAGGGACAAGAGAAGGAACTTGTACAGTAGCTGTACAAGATACAGATAGTACAGATCCTCAAAAAGAAGTAGTAACCTATGTATTAAGTGTAGGAACTTCAAGTGGTGCTACTGGTGCTGTTGTTTATAGTAATGAGATAACAGGTAATGCAGCTGCTTTTGATTCTATTATAAACTTCTTTAAGAGGTTGTTTGGAATTGGAGTTAGAGCGGGTGTTTCAGGTGAGACACGACAAGTTGTTTATGATATATGGAGAAATGATGGAATAATAGCTAATGGAATAAGCTGTGCTACTAGATTATGTTCTTATACAGATAGAAATGTTCCTGCAGGAACTTACACTTATAAGGTTGGGGCAAGATTTAGTGGTGATGATACTTCAGTTTCATTAGGGAATGCTATAAGTACCACTATCACTGTTCCAGCTGAAGAGCCTCCACGACCTACTGGATGTGCAAGTTATGGAGCTGAGCAACCATGTGTTACTGGGGGGAATAGTTGTTATTGGGATACTGGTGTAATACCAAATTCATGTAAGGATAAAAAGACCAATAGAGTAGCATGTACAGCAGATACAGAATGTACAAGTGGGTATTGCCAACCTGGGACTAATAGAGTGTGCGCAAATAGGCCTACTGAATGTAATAGCTTATCTAATTGTCCAGAGGATAGATGCTATGTAGTTGGAAGCACATGTCAAGTAAAGAAAGATAATGATGTAGCTTGCGCTTCAAGCAATGAGTGCAAGAGCAATAATTGTGTAAATAGTTTGTGTAAGGCCTCTGGTGTTGGGGCTGCTGAAGCAAATAGAGTGCCTGTTCCGAATATACAATTCCCTATAGCTGGTGGAAGATATCCTTTAGGAGCTATTGAATTTGATGCAACAGGAAGCAGCGATGCTGATAGTGATTCTTTAACTTATACATGGACTGTTAGGGATGCTACTGGAAGAGCTGTTTCTGGTTCTTTAACAGGGATAAAGGTTGCATATCAGTTTACTGCAAGAGGAACCTATACTGCTGAATTGAGTGTTACTGATACTAAGGCAGTTAGAACAAGGACTGTTACATTTGATATTTATAATCCTGCTGAAAATCCTCCAACTGCAGTTATAGTAAGTTCTGCATCTGGAGGCAATGTTTATTCTGGAACATCGGTAAAGTTTGACAGCAATAGCCATGATGCAGGTGCAGGAACAATAACTAGACAAACATGGGACTTATCTGACAGTGTAAGGGTGATAAGAACAGTTCAGGGCACTAACTTTACTCATACTTTTGCAAATGTAGGAACTTACAAAGTAAAATTGACTGTTGTAGATAATGATGGGAATACTGATACAGAAGAAATTCAACTTAATGTTGTTAATAGGGATGCGGGCATACCAAGACCATCAATAACTGTTGCTGGAACTGCTAGGGCTGGAGAGACTTTAACCTTTACAGGAGTAGCAACAGATACTAGAAATGACATTAATACATTTAAGTGGGAGATAGATGATGTTGTTGTAGAGACAGGTAGCTGTAGTACTGGAGTATATTGTCAAGATGTGTTGCAAAAGAGTGATTTGGCTGTTGGAAGACATACTGTTAAATTTAAAGTTAGGGATGCATTAAATCCAGAGCAAAGTGCTACTAAAATTGTGGATATAGTAGATTCTGCAGCTCCAAGAATTTCCTTTGTTAAACCTATGGGAATTATTAATCATAGAGTTGAGTTTATAGAAGGAACTAATGTAGAATTTGAAGTTAGCGCTACTGATGATGGAACTATATCTAGGTATCAATGGGCAGATGGTGCTACTGTTTTATCCACTGATTTGAGGTTTAGCACTGCTACATTAACGAGAGGGAGCCATAGGATAACTATTACTGTTACGGATAATACTGGGAAAAGCACAAGCGATTATGTTGATGTTACAATAAGAGAGCAGGGGGCTCCAATGGCTCGAATAGTGTCTCCTACTAATGGAGCGAGTTATAGGGAAGGAGAGACTATTCCTTTCAGGGCAGAGAAGACAGGAGGAAATATAGTAGAGTGGCTATGGGTAGATAGGTATGGAGGACAAGCACAAGGAGAGCCACAGATGACTGTGCTAGGAGACAGGGCTGAGTTTACTAGAAATGAT
Source organism: Candidatus Aenigmatarchaeota archaeon (assembly GCA_016198705.1). Classification (GTDB taxonomy): domain Archaea; phylum Aenigmatarchaeota; class Aenigmatarchaeia; order CG10238-14; family SCSR01; genus JACQIA01. The sequence goes on along the minus strand of JACQIA010000053.1, from coordinate 278 downwards.
TTAGGTGTGGGATTGCATACTATAGAGTTATTTGTTAAAGATGAAGAGACTGCAAGGCACAGCATAGGCACTTACAATATAATTATTACTGTAGATGTGCCAAATGCACCTGTTATAAATGTTGCTTCTCCTGTCAGAGACAGAAGTTATGATACTAATAAGATAGAGTTTAGGGCTGAAATTACTGATAATGTAAGAGTTGAGACTGTTGAGTGGGCTGTAGAAGAAATAGGGATTATAGGAAATAATAATTCATTTGCCTCTACTTTGCCTAGAGG
>JACQIA010000044.1 GCA_016198705.1 Candidatus Aenigmatarchaeota archaeon | reverse complement strand
CTCCTCCCCTGACACATGCATCGTATACGGAAACTTCTCCAATTCATTCGCTGCAAATACATCACTCTCATCCGTAACATCCTCAATAATAAACAACATCACAGTAAATAAAACAAACGCAGAAAGAAATTATACGTGGAACGTTTTATGCAATGACACAGCAGGTAATGAAGCATTTGCATTATCCAACTTCACATTTACATTGGATTTAACCCCTCCAACTTCAATAAGATTAGTAACCCCATTAAACAACACTTTCTCAACTAATCTCACACCCTTCTTCAACTGGACACAAACAACAGAATCAAATTTCTTAAATTACACATTGGAAATCTCCACAGACATAAACTTCGCATCTTCAAACATCACAAGATACATGACAAACCTAACAACAAACACCACCCACCAATTAACCACGCAATTAACAACCAACACCCAATACTATTGGAGAGTAAAAGCCTCAGATTATGCATTAAACACAATATTATCCAACACTTCATTCCTATACACAACAGATAACCAAGCCCCAACAATAGCATTAACCTCACCATTAAACAATTCATTCCATCCATCAAGGTTAGTTGATTTCAAATTCAACTTCTCAGACGTTAACATCTCTAACTGCTCATTATACGGAAACTTCACAGGCACATTCAGGTTAAATAAAACCTCCTCAACATTAACCTCCTCTGCAATCAATAACATCTCATTGCTCATTCATAACGATGGCAACTACACCTGGGCAATAGAATGCACAGACAACAACGCCCAATCTAATGCATCAACAAACTTTTCAGTAATCGTAGATTCTTTATTGCCAATTCCAGCAATAACCCATCCATCAACATTCCAAAGCTCAAACTTAAGCATCAGCTTAAACTTCTCACTAATAGAATTATATCCAGACCACATCAAATACAACATAGATAATTCAACAAACATAACAATAACAACCAATACAACATTCAACATCTCCAACATAGGAATCAACCACACATTATACTTATTCGTAAACGATTCAGCAAACAACACAAATTCAACATTCAAATACATAACAATCGACATGCTCGCCCCAAACATATTAAACTTCACGATAAACTCCTCATCCAATACAACAACATTCGAAGCAAACTTCCAATATTTATTCATCAACGTAACAGGAGTGAATGACTCTTATCTAGACACATTATATGCAAACATCACCCATCCAAATGGCACAAAGGAAATCTTCATATTAAGCTTAGCAAACAAAAACGGAACTTACACTCCAACACAGGTTGGAGTGCACAACATAACAATTTTCATAAACGATTCCGCAGGCAACCTAAACTCCACAGCCTACCAGTTAAACTTCACAACAACAGGCCCAACAACAGCATCATTTGAACGCTCCCCAGCATCATTCACAGTCTCCAATCTCACAATAACAACCCCTTACCTCTTCACATTAAAAGCAAATCTTTCAAACACAGGAAGCACTACAGCATGGCTTGCTAACATATCTCTGCCATCCCTCCCAGCAGGATGGTATTCAAATGTATCAAACAACGCATCTTTATGCGGGAATATTTCAGCAGGAAATATGTGCAATGCATCTTTCTTAGTAACAATTTCAGGCTCAACCTCTGGAGGCCAGGCATACACATTCACTCCAACAGGATATTACATGGAAGCCAATGGCTCATTAACAGCAAAAACAGCAGGTGTAGTATCAGTCACAATTGATAACAATCCAATAACAGAATTAATAGAATCCAACATCACACGCCCATCACTTACCCATGGCACCCAGGATTCAGGGGGAGCATTCACAATAAACTCAACAGGAAATTCAGCAGCAGGCTCAATTGTCTACAACATAACAAACTCCTCGCAAACAACAATTCCAAATTCATGGATTTCGTTCTCCCCTTCAACATATTCAGGCACATTAGATTCAGGAAGCACATTGTCAATTACTTTGATTGTAAACCCAACAGCAGGAACCTCTCCTGGAAATTACTGGACAAATTTAACATTATATTCAGATGGAGCATTCCGCGATTCAGCAGTAATAAACGTCACAGTAGGAAGTAACAGCTCATGGTTCAGGTATCCAATATTATTCTCAGGCCAATCAACCCCCCCATCAATAGCAGGACAAATAGGAAATATAACAATCAACAACACAGGAAACGTAGAGCTTGACTTCTCAATTTCCATCGCTGGAGATCCATCAGCATCAATCTTCTCAGCCACCCCAGCAACGATTCATGTCCACAACCGCTCAAACACAAACAACAACACAAACTTAACAACAATCTCATTCACAGGCTCAGGCACTCCAGGCACAACCTACAGAATAAATATTACAATAACAGAAGATTCAGGATTATCAACCCCATCATCCCTTGTAACAAATTTCAGCCTCATAATTGTTGATCTCCCACCAAAAATCAACAGCATAAGCAACAATGCAACAGTTGAAATGAATTATGGGCTGTTGTATGTAATCGCAAACATTACAGACGACACAGCCCCTCCCCCATATCCAACTGCAAACATGAGCATCTCAATGCCCAACGGCACAACAATATGGACAAACTTAACAAAGCAGGTTACACCCGATGTAGAATACAGAGGAAATTACACCCCGATAGTTTCAGGCATCCACAATCTAACAATCTACGCAAATGATTCAAAGAACAACACCAACCAGTCTTCAGTAACATTCAATGTAATTGAAGCAACATCATTAGCAATCACTCTCAACGCATCAAGAATAAACATAAGCAATTCCAACCTCTACCATAATTTAACATTCAGCATTAACGTAAGCATCAACAACACAGGAAGTGCAAGGGCATTGAATGCAAACATCACCTGGGTTATTCCGTCAGGCTGGAACATTACCCCCACAGTTTCATCAACAACGAATATTACAGATAGCTCGCAATCAAATTCCCAATCATCCGCAGTATTCACAATAACCCTTCCCCCAGGCGCAGCCCCAAGCAACTATTCTCTTGTATCAAACGTAACCTGGATGCAGGTTTCAAATAACTTCACAAGCAACTCAACCTCAATCATCTTCGACGTATCAAGCAATTCAATGTTTAACGCATCAAGAAATATAACCACCTCAATCCAGCACAACCAAACACTTTCAACAGAAATCACAATAAACTCAACAGGCAACAACAATGCAACAAACATATCATTAGCCTGCTCTCATGGTGAGGCATGCACAAATCTATCATTTACATTTAACATTTCCAATTTCAACATCACTTTAGGCTCAAACATCTCATTAAGAATAAACATCACCCCTCCATTCTCATTAGCTCCCGGAGTCTACCTTGGAACAATCAACATCACCTCATCTCAATTCACAACAAACCTCACATTAAACATCTCAATCCCAATAAATGACTCTTGGTTCGTCCAAGGCAACACATTAACAAAGAACGTAGGCATTAATTCATCAGGAGATTTAGGAACCATAAACATAACCAACCTAGGCAACATTTTGCTAATGCTCAACATCTCATCATTCAACGCTTCAATATTTAACATCAACCAATCCAACATCAACTTAACAAAAAACACCACGCAATATATTCTGGTAAACTTCTCAATCCAGGACACGATTAAAAATTACTCAACAAACATTTCAATAATCAACCTCTCATTAGCAGAAACCAAAAACATCAACGTGACAGCAACAGCAGTTGCAATAAACTTCACAGTTCAGCTTCTCGAGCCCAATTCAACAAACACCAATAATAATGTTACCGCAGGATATAACATTTCATTAAAAGCAAAATCATATCATAATGGTGTAGAATTCACAACAAACATGAATTTCTCAGTAACGATTTCAGGCTCAACCTGCACCAACATGAGGACAATTTACGAATCATCTGTCTGGAACATAACCTGTCTCGCCCCATCAAAAACAGACGGATTCAACTATTCATTATCCTTAACAGGAACATTCACAAATTTCTCAGCAGATTATTCTATAACAGCAAGTAATGCAGTATTCTACCCTGACCTCACCCAGCCAAATATAACCTCCGTAAACCAATCAGATGTAAGGGAGTTTACAAACAAAACACTCCAGATTAACATAAGCGATAACGTAAACATCTCAACAGCAATCGCTCAAATAACATTCCCGAATGGCACAATCTCAAATTACACATTAACTTCAGTTTCAGGATTATACGTATTCAACCTCACAAATTTAAGCAGGGGGGATTATGATTTAATGTATATTGTTAATGACACAGCAGGATTAATAACCAATAGGACAGAATATTTCGAAGTTTACCTTCCAATGAACTTCACAAGCAGCATCACAAACTCCTCAGGCCATGGCATCACAGCAATTATAAAATTATTCAGGCCAAACACCGCAAGGCAATTGTATAATTTCACAACAAACTCATCAGGAAACTACTCATTTACCAACGACAGCATCCATGTAAGAACCTATGACATTGAGCTCTCCACCGCAGGAAGAATCATCTTCATAGAAGACGCAATACTCAACCAGACCTATCAAAAATTGCTTGACATAGACCCATTCGATGGAACAATAATAGCAGAAACAATCTCATTAAGAGAGCCTTTAATCGGGTTCGGTGCCAACACATCTTTATTCACCAACAACAAAGTAAACATCACATTAACATACACAAATTCATCGAGGACAATCAATGATGAATCCACAATCCTGCTTTACAAATGCAGCAACTGGTCATTAACCTCAAGAACTTGTAATTCCACCTGGACAGAATTAGCAATCGGTGGATTAACAACAGGAAGAGATGAAATAACCTCAAACACAACAGGCTTTTCAGCATATCTTGCAACAGAAAATTCATGCGGAGATGGCACCTGCACAGCAGCTTATGGAGAAACAACCTCAACCTGCTCAGCAGATTGCGCCACATCAACAACCTCTCCAGGTGGGGGAGGGAGCAGCGGAGGGGGTGGAGGTGGAGGTGGTGGAGGTGGAGGTGGAGGAGCAGCAGAGCAGCAGGAGGAATTAGAAAAGGCAATTGAAAAACTCCAAGGATTGATTGGTGGAGTAAAAATCGAAACCACTTCTATAGTCGAAGAATTAGAAGAAGGCCAATCCAAGACAACAGGAATATATTTAAAAAACACATTAAACGAGCCAGCAGAATTATCAATCTCAATAGAAGGAGACATAACCAGTTTAGTATCAACAGAAGAAACATCAATAACCCTTCAACCAGCAGGAGAAAAGCAATTAATAATAAAAATAGAGGCAAAAAAAGGCATCCCTGCAAAAACATATTTTGGAAAAATAAGAATAACAAATAAGGACAAAACATTAGACATTCCAGTAAGCATAACAGTCAAGCCAGCTTTAGTGGAAAAGCCCTCAAAAATATTAGAATTCACAATCCAGCCCTTACAGCAAAAAGTCTCTCCCGGAGAAATCCTGAAAGTCCAGACAAGTCTCCTAAACCTCGGAAAAGAAAGAGAAAAAGAATTAACATTAATCCTGCAGTTAATAAATTCAAAAACAGAAAAATTGCTTATAGAAAAGCAGGAAAACCTGATTCTAAAAGACACATTAAACTTAGTCAAGGAAATCCCAATTCCAAAAGAAGCTCCATTGGGAGATTATATAGTAAAAGGAATTATCCTAAGCGAGCAGCCAGGACAAGAAATAAGATTAGAAGCCCTCTCCAACATTCAGATTGATATTTCCTTCTTATACAAGAGCTTATTCAACATTGAAATCTGGAAATACTTCGCAGGCTTCTGGTCAATTGTTCTAATTTATCTCGTATTTATTTATGTAAAATACAAAAGGGATAAATCCAAGGTATATAGGACATTTGTCAATCTCTCCAAGCTCCCGCAGGAATCTCCTGTAGCAGTTAACTTAGGAAGAATAGCAGAAACAAATAAAGTTGCTTTCTTTGATTTAAACCAGTTAAAAACCCACACATTGATAGCAGGAACAACAGGCTCTGGAAAATCAATTACAGCCCAGGATATAGCAGAAGAAGCATTATTAAAAAATGTTGCTGTTTTAGTATTTGACCCAACAGCCCAATGGACAGGATTCTTAAGAAGAAATGAAGACAAAGACATGTTAAAATACTATCCAAGGTTTAATATGCGAAAATCTCAGGCCAGAAGCTTTAGCGGAAACATAAAAATAATCAAAGACCCAACAGAAGACATTGACATTAGAAAATGCATGCTCCCTGGTCATGTAACAATCTTCTGCCTCAATTATCTAAGGTCATCAGACATTGATTTGGTTGTAGCCTCAACAATCCAGCAAATCTTTGATGCAAGATTGGAAGAATCCCGGGATTTAAGATTGCTGCTTGTCTATGATGAGGTGCATAGGCTTCTTCCAAAATTCGGCGGCTCAGGAAAAGGCATGCTGCAATTGGAAAGAGGTGCAAGAGAATTCAGGAAGTGGGGCGTAGGATTAGTATTAATCTCCCAAATATTAAAGGACTTCGTTGAAGACATCCATGCCAATATAGGCACAGAAATCCAGATGAAGACAAAGCACATTGAAGACCTAAGAAGAATCACAGAAAAATACGGTGAGAAATTGCTCCAAATCCTGAACAAAGTCCCAACAGGCACAGGAATGATTGAGAATTCAGCTTACAATGAAGGCAAGCCATATTTCGCAGCATTCAGGCCAATCCTCCACTCAACATTCAGGCTATCCGACAGAGAATTGGAAGAATATGATAATTACAATACAAAGCTTGAAGATATCGAATATCAACTGGATAAATTAAAAGAATTAAAGCAGGATATATTTGATTTGGAGATGGAATTAAAGCTTGCCCGTGATAAGTTGCAGCAAGGTAAATTCAATATGGTTGATATTTACTTGGAATCATTAATGCCAAAAGTGGAAATCTACTGGAGAAAAATAAATAAGCAGCCAATGCATAAGGAAGTGAAAAAAATTGACTTATCAAAAATCCATGCAGGGGTTGCTGAAGCTCGTGCCCAAAGAGAGCAAATAACCAAAAAAGAAACCCAGGTTAAAACAGTAGTAAAGTTATTAATAGACAAAGGCTACACGAT
>JACQIA010000042.1 GCA_016198705.1 Candidatus Aenigmatarchaeota archaeon | reverse complement strand
TCTTCAAAAAATGTCAAGTATTGATAAGAGATGTCAATTTCTGGATTTCCTCCTTTTTTTCTGTGCTCTGCTAATGTACTTCTGCCTCCTGAGAATGCATATTTTTTTATCTTATTGGAGACTGTTTTTTCATCATCTACTGTGAATATTGTGTGGCCCTCACTTCCTGACATCTTTCCCCCTTCAGATAAACCTGGAAGGAATCTACAGTGAATAGAAGCAGGCTTATATTGGTCAATCTTAGGCATAACATCTCTAGCAACTCTGAAATGTGGGTCTTGGTCTATTGCATGTGGGATTAGACATGGAATTTTTTTATTTTTTAAAACAGAAGGCAAGAAAGCTGGAACTGCCTGCATTGAAGTGTAGAATATTGCTCCCAAATTAGTTTCATCTGTGAAACCAAAAGAAGCTTTTGCTGTAGAAAATGTTATCTTTTTTGCTACTTTAATTGCTTCTTTATACATTAAATCAGCATGTTTTGTATCTATCAAAAATTTTGTTCTCTTTTGATTAAAGCCTAAGGCTATTACATCCAGCATGTTTTCATTTGTGAATTTTTCTGTGTCCTCTAACGTAAGACTTTCTTTAAACAAGAACTTTTCTTCATCAGGGAACTGGAACCAAAGCTCTGCTTTAAACTTATCCTGCAACCATTTTGTAAAAATCCATGGAACGAGGTGGCCTAGGTGGGTGTGGCTGGATGGAGCTCTTCCTGTATACAGAAAAAATTTATTACCTCTTTCGTATTCCTCTAATACCCAATTTAAATCCCGATGAGAAAAAAATATTTTTCTTCTTAAAAGGTAATGCAAGTCTTTAGTATGCTTTTGTATTCTTTTTAGCAGATGCTCATCTATTGGAGAAGTTCCAAACTCTTTTACTAGTCTATCATAATCAATATTTCCTTTAACTTCCCAAGGTGTGACTGTGAACTCTTTTTTTTGCATACTTAACTTAATTTTATCTTCTATAAAAAGTTATCTTCTTCACACAAAAAGAAAACTTTTATATAATACTTCTGTTTAGTTAACATATGTTAAAAAGAGGTGAATTATCTAGTTTCTTTAAATTTATTTCTGCCTTTTTTTTAATTAGTGGTTTTTTTGTTCTTGGGGTTTTTGCACAAGAGGATAATTTGAATAGTACATTTGAGAGTGCTGAGGATGTTACTACTATAATAATTGTTAATGGAGAGACTGATAGCAGTGTTGATGCTGCAATTGCTGCAGCTATTTCTCATGATATAGGAATACCTGTTTTTTATACACAATATTCGCAAATTCAGCAAAGCATTCTTAATGAACTGAAAAGTGGCATCTATGAAAATGTTCAAGAAGTTGTTATTTTGGGTGGTGAGGCTGTTGTTTCTGATGAAGTTGAGGAATCACTGGATATTGCTGGGGTTGTAGGTGGATTCGAGGTTACTAGGATAGGAGGAGTAACAGGCACAGGAACTGCTGTTGAGGCTATTGATTACTTTTATGGACCAGGGACGCTTGATGGAGTGGCTTTGGTTAGTTATGATGGGGATGGGGATACTACTCATGAAGATATATTGCACTTAGCTGCTCAATTAGATCAGCCAATAATTCCTATTACTGATGATGTCGAGGGATTGCCTGCAGATGTTGTTGAAACACTTGGAGATGCTGGAGTTGATGATGTTACTGTAGTAGGAGATTTCTCTAATGAGAATGAGATTAAAGGTGATTTATCTGAGTTAGAAATAAAAGTAGAGCAGGAATTTAATGGAGATGTTGGGGTAATAGAGAATGAACTCCAAGAAGAAGTTGAAAAAACTATAGAATCTGGGGATGATGTACTTTTTGTTGAAGAAGGAGAAGTTCCACCGATTATTCCTGATTCTCTATTAATATATTACAAAGATGAAGATAATGATGGTGTTGAAGATGAGAGTGGGCTAAAATTAGATGAATTCTGTAAAACTTTCTATGAAGACCACTTGGAAAATGGTGTTAAGATTGAATCTATTAACTTTTATAGTGATGATTCGAGAAGGTTGGACAGCATTGAAAAGGAGCTAATAAAGGAGAACATACCTTTTGAAGCGAATAATTATGAAGATGTTGATGATGTAGTTTATAGTTCTATTGAGGTTAATAAGGATAATATTGAGGAGATAAATGAAGATTTTGTTGATGGAGATCTTAGGATGCAAGGGAATTTTGAAGAGCATCAGAGAGATTTTGAGGAGCAACTTCCTGTTATGATTGAGCAATTTAAGGCGTTTTATACAAATGAGAAAGATGGCTTGTCATTAGAAGAGCTTAGAATAGGAGCTGAGATTATAGATGAGGCAAATAAAGGAGATCTTGTAGCTACATGGAAATTGATGCATGCTTTTGCTAATGAGTATAGGCATGAGAATTATGTTGAGGAATGTCAAAGTCTTGAATGTAAGCAGGAATACATAGCTTCAGAGCAAGTTACTTTAGAAGAAAAAATTGTGGATGTTGTTGGACCTGAAGTAGATATAGCTGCACTTGACGCTGAAACTAAGATTGGGCTTTTGGATATTGTGGAGTTTTATCCTCCAACTCAAGAGGATGAGGTCAAACAGACACTTGATACTTTGAATGAGGATACTAAAGCTGGAGAAATTTATCAAGCATATGTAGATGAATCTAAGGAAGAAGCTTATCAGAATTATTTTGATGAGCTGAAGAAAGAATATGAGGCATTGGAAGAGAGTGAGAAAGCAGTAAGCTTGACTCTAGATGAAGCAAAAGAAGGATACAATGAAAGGCTTATATTAGAAAGTGAGGCTTATTTAGCTGGTTTAATAAATCCTCATGACGCTGGAATTGTTGAGAGAGCTGAGGCTTATAATGCAATGAGTGAAATTCATGAGAAGCTAGTGTCTGGAGGAGTTATAGATACCCATTATTTAACTCCCGAGGATTGGAAATCTGCTTATGAAAAACATTTAGGGGAGGGGTTGACAGAGCAAGATTTGGAACATTATAATGTTGCTACTACTGCTTATAAAACTTGGGAGTCTGGTCATCAAGGTATTGCTGATGATCCTACTGGTGGTTATTATGATGTAAAAACTGGTCATTTTAGTTGTTTAGATCCTTCAGGGAAGGCTGTTACAGGCTTTTATGATGATAAGAAAGGAACGTATACTTATACTAATGAGAATGGGGAATTAGTGCAAGGGGATAAAGAAGGTAATTTCCATGAGTATAATAATTTTATTGGAGCTCCTGAAGGGTGGAAGAAGAATGAAGATGGATCATGGAGTGGACCTGGCGGGCAAAAGTATATTCCTCCTGCTACAGGTGTTTATGATCCAAGTCAAGGGAGTTTCTCTTATCAATATACAGATCCTACAACAGGGGAAATGCATGACTATACAGGACCTTATACTCCACCTACTGGGGGTGCTTGGCATGCTCCTGAGGGATGGAGTCAAAGTGCAGATGGTGCATGGGTAAGTCCTGATGGCCATACTTATAGTGGGGATACATCTTCTAGTACTGGGACAACTTGGACACAAAATGCTGATGGAACATGGTCAGCTCCAAGCGGAGAAACCTATTCCGGGGGAAGTACAGGTGGATATACTGGAGGAGATACAGGGGGGCATACGGATAGTGGTGGAGGTGGTGGAGAAAGTGCACCTTCAGGTGGAGATGCTCCATCTGGTCATGTTGTAAGAGAAACAGAATTTACTAGAGCTTGGTTATCACAATGGTTAAATGGTAAGAGATAAGGACTAATTAAAATAGAGAGCAAAGTAATTGATTATTTCTTAGCATATCTTTGAGCATCTCTTTCTCTATATTTTGTCATCATTTCTTGCCATGCTCTATCTAAATCAATTTTCTGTGAATTTGCCAAGCAACATAATGTAAAAATGATATCTGCGATTTCTGCTGCCATTTCCCTTGTTTCTTCTGTTGGTTTTTTCTTTTTAGTGCCATATAAGTGGTTTATTTCCCTGGCTAATTCTCCTACTTCTTCCATTAATCTTGCAAGAATCTCATGAGGCGGCCAATATTGCGGTGTAAACTGAGAAGTCCATTCATCAACATCTTTTTGAATATCTTTTAAGCTCATTTTAACCCAAATATTGTTCTTACCATGTCTTTCCAGGTGAATTCTCTTTCTTCTCCTGAAGGAGATTCTGATAACAAATATGAAGATAACCTATTATATCCTTTAGAAACTTTAGAGCTGGGAAATAAATTTATTACTGCATCTCTTTTATTCTGGGCTTTTCTTATTGAATCATCTTCTGGGATAACTGCAATAACAGGAGATTCAAGCATTGATTCAATCTCTTTAATAGACATATCATATCTTTTTCTTTTTCTTGTTAAAGCAATACCGGCAACGCCTATGTTTAATTCCTGCGCAATCCTCATTGTTTTGAGAGCATCTGTAACTGATGGCAGTTCAGGATTCAAGACAACAAGGACTTCATCTGATGCTTCTAATGCTGATAAAGATTCCCTGCCAAGGCCAGCAGCGCTGTCTATTATCACCCAGTCATATTCTTTCTTCAGCTTTGAGACATGATTTTTTAATCTGGAAGGATTAACATTCTGCAAAGAATCCAATGAAATATTCCCTGGAATTATTTTTAATCCTGACTTATGCAAGTACATTGCTTCATCCAGTTTTATCTTATTGCTCAAGACCTCATGGATGCTGTTTGGAGTTACTGGATGGCCTAGATAAATCCCAACATTAGGAGAGGTAAAATTAGCATCTACTAGAATAACATTTTCTTTTTTGTTGAATAAAGACAAAGCAAGGTTGATAGCAGTTGTGGTTTTTCCTATCCCCCCTTTAGAGCCAGAAACACATATAGCTTTCCCCATAAAAATAGAAAGAACTATATACTTTTAAAACTTACTTTCTATGTAATCAATGAATTCTTTTGTTTTTTGAAAATAACTATATAGAGTTTCTATGTCAACATTGATAACCTCCCCACCCTCAAGAGTAGCGATTAATGCAACATTTTTCCTGAACTCTTCTTTTTTGCTGTATTTGGCCCTGTCAATTTTCCTTAATAAAAAATAGAACTTGATGAAAGCGGTGATTTCAGTTCTTCTGTAAGTTTTTTTGAGCATTTCTGCCCGAGAAATAGGGGTTGAGGGGATGTCTTTAAGCTTTTTTTTGCCTTTTAAGACAGTCAAGGCATGTATAATGCCGTAGTCAAAGGCGCCAATAAGCCTATGGATAGTGCTTTTAATCACATCACATGTTTTGGTATATTTCAAAGTAACAAAGATAGAGTGATCTGCTCTTTTCAACTCCTCCCTAGCTTCAGATTCTTCTGACATTTTGTAATGCTCCATTTATTTTTCCCATGAAAGGCTTAACCCTTATTAAATACTCCTTCATTAACCCCATTGTTAATTCTTTTATTTTTCCCTGCTGAGTGTCCCATAACACATACTTGTCTTTTCTTATGAATTCCATTTGGCTCTTTTTCCTTTGGACAACCATGTTCCTAAGCTCAGATATCATAGAGATTTCATCCGGGCTTATGCCATATTTTAAAGCCAATGATGCAAATGCCTGCCTTTTCAATTCAAAGTCTTCTGGAATTATGCTTATACCTCTTGTATTTTTTTCATTGACCAATAATGCATCCACTGCATTACTGACCGCATTGTTTAAATTTTCCAACACTGCGACAATTAATTTATTATCTTTTATTAATGGAAATGTAACATAAGCTATGTGGTCTGCTGTTCTTAATTGTCTGTTTGCTAATTGAAGTGATGTTATTGAGCTTTGCATCAATCTTTTTGTAATGATAAAATTGCCTCAGCTAAATCTCCCCTTGAAATCTCCAAAGCTTTTTTTGCTTCATTAAGACTGACCCTTGCTTTCTCAGCAACTGTTTCTATATCATTTTCATTTATGGAAGATTCTACTATCTTTCCAGTAATCTGAAAGCTTTTATTTCCAGACATTTCAATTAGGGAGACCTGAGGATTTTTTATGATAATATTTTTATCCTTTGTTTTTATAATCACCTCTTCTGCTTCTATGTCCTCCTGCTTAATGCCGAGCTTTCTCATCATGCCCTGCATCTGCCTTGGGTTTATTCCTGGTAACATTTTATAATGAATGCAATACTATTTCAACTGCTATAACTAAGACTATGGCTGCTATTACATACTCGGGTCTTAGCTCTATCTTGCTTTTGTAATCATCAAAATACCTGACTAGGCCGCCCTGGCTGGATGGTATGTGTATTCTGTTATCTGCCATTTTAAGTATATATTATATATAGTATGCTTTTATATAAAGTTTGTGGAAATTTGCTATTTTAAAGTAAAAAGAAGTATAGGCAGGCAATAAGCCGTCTTCTGTTAGGTTCTCCACATTTAAATGCTTCATTGATAACCTAGCCTAACATTTAACTGAGCGTCAAAGACTTGCACCAGCAGGGTCTCGCCGTTTCATCGTTTCCTTTTATCTATTCAGCTTGTTATCTCAGATTTGTTGCCAAATCCTTCTTAAGCCACATCTTTAGCAATAAAAGGCCGTGCCGTTTCTGAGCGGTTGCCTCCCATTTCTGGGACTTATGTAAAATAAGCAGCCGTTATATAGTGGACGGACTTTCCTCACAAATGCGGAAGTTAGGTTGCCTACCTATAAAAAAATTAAAGAAAAAGGGATATAAAAAGGTTGTGAATTACGATAAACTCTCTATCTCTTCTTCAAATTTAACAAAAGGCTGAGCTCCTATTATCTGAACTGTTTTATCTCCTCTAGTTAAAAAGAATGTTGGAACCCCACTTACCCCCTGTTTGTTTCCTTCCCCTATATCTGAATCTATTTCACTATTATATTTTGAAGATTTTAAACATCTCTTAAATGTATCAAGATTTCTTTGAGTTACTTCTTTGTATAATGATTCAAATTCGCTATCTACGTTTCTTGAATCTATCCATTTTTCTCTACTCTCAAAAATCTTAGTTATATATTCTTTATAGACTCCTTGTTCATTTGCACAGTTTGCTGCTCTAGATGCTTGTTTAGAATTTATATGAAAACTTAATGGAAAGTCTTTTACAATTATTTTTACTTTCCCTGTTTTAATGTATTCTTTTTCTATTAAAGGAAAGGTGTTTAAGTAAAATCTAGCGTCAAAAGGACCTTGGTAGTCTACATACCAAGTCATTGTTATAGGAGCATTTCTATTTCCTATTGTTGGGTCATTTAACTCTCTTGTTCCTGCTGTTTTTTCAGATATAGTTAAGCCGCTAACTGAGTTTATTAATAGAATAAAACAAAATGCTGTAAATAGATAAACTATTAATTTTTTCATAAAAATTAAGAATTCTTTTTCTTTATAAATGTTTCTATTTTTTTACTACTTTAGAAAGGTAAAAAATAAGAGATAGTCATACATAAGCAGATAGGTATAGGACAGAGCTATTAGTAACTGCTGGCTGAATCAGTCGCCGAAGCTTCTGACTTACACCACAGTTCTATCAAACTCGTGTTTTGCGAGCGCTCCCTATGTCTCTTTTCGAGATATCTTTCCTCCTTAGATGCTTTCAGGAGTTATGATTTGAGGCGTAGCTGCTCGGCCTGCCTTGTCAGACAACCGATCACCAGTGGCCTCGAAAGACGGTTCCTCTCGTACTGTGTCTTCCTAGCTCTCAGACATAAAACACCTCTAGTAGATATTGAACAAACTGTCTCACGCATGTAATCCATTTTTTTCAAAATGGCATGGACTATACCTTCATCCTTTACTTGCATAAAGGAGATC
>JACQIA010000047.1 GCA_016198705.1 Candidatus Aenigmatarchaeota archaeon | reverse complement strand
GAAGTGGTGCATGGCCATCGTCAGCTCGTACCGTGAGGCGTGCCGTTAAGTCGGTTAACGAGCGAGACCCACATTTCATGTTGCTACTGCTTTCTTCGGAAGGCAAGCACTCATGCGAGACCGCTGGTGATAAACCAGAGGAAGGTGTGGGCGAAGGTAGGTCAGTATGCCCTGAATTTCCTGGGCCACACGCGCTGCACAATGCGTGCCACAATGGGATGCAACTCCGAAAGGAGAAGCAAATCCCCTAAAAGCACGCCCAGTTCCGATTGAGGGTTGTAACTCATCCTCATGAAGCCGGAATCCCTAGTAGGCGAATGTCACTAAATGCTGTAGAGTAATCTATAGTTATGTGAAATCGTTCGCCGAATACGTCCCTGCTCCTTGCACACACCGCCCGTCAAGCCAATCGAGTGGAAGTTCATCGAGGCTAGCAATAGTCGAGTTGATCTTCCGCAAGAGGGGCTAATCTCTGGAAGTTCGAAACGAAAAGTTAAAGCAAAGATGATAAAATGGCTTGACTCTGATTTAATGATGAGTCGGAGGTGAATTGATTGCTTAGAAATGAGCTTCCGGGAGCCTAAAGTCGCCACAAAGAGATTTAGTTTATTGCTAGTCTCTTGGTTTAGGTAGCCGTACGGGAACGTGCGGCTGGATCACCTCCTTAATTTTGTGCGAGGTTCCTACCTCAAAGGCATCAAATATCAACCTTGCCTACAACAATTTCTGAAAGCATCGGAAGTTTACTCTAGTTAAACTTATAAGTATATACTGCAGAATATAAAATATGTCTGTAGTCGCAACAATTCCAGCATGGTTAGTAGGAATTACTATAGGAGACGGTTATTTAGATGATAGACATGTGGAAGTTTACAATTCGTCTAAATTTATCTTAAAAGAGGTAGCCAAATCTATAAAGCAGGAATTAAAATTTCCAGTTGATAGAATAATGGTAGATGTGTATTCGTTAACAGCGGATAAAGAAAAATGGAGTAAAATCTTGGATATACCAGAAGTACAAATTAAATTAAGACCAAATTCAAGTCCTTGGAATGCAACATTTGAAAAACTTAGAATTAGGATTTCTTCGAAAGAAACAGCTACACAGTTTAGCGAATTCTATAAAAAAATAATGCATAAAACAAGGTCTGAAAAAATTGAATTTGTTAAAGGTCTGTTTGATGCAGAAGGTTCGGTAGATCTAAAAGGTAAAATAGAATTCAAACAGGTTAAGGATGATAAAGGATTGAAAGTTGTTAGAGTTGTACACAAGATTCTATCAGAATTGGGAATTAAGTGCACAAAACCTAAAGTCAAGCATGATATGAAAAAGGATGATTTTTATTTTTATGTTAAAGATTTGGAAAAGTTCAAATCACTAATCGGATTTGTTGATATGGAAAAGACTCAAAAATTAGACATAATCATAAAGACATACAAAAGTGAAAAGATACCTTCGGAGGAAGAAATTTTAAGTGCTCTTAAAAAAGAGCCTTGTTCAATGTTTAAACTTATACAGCTTTTGAAATCTCCTCATTATAGAATTCAGAGAAAATTGAAAGGCTTAGCAGATAGTGGCATGATTAAGAGAGTCCGCGCAGGTAGACAAATTATTTACTCATCATCATGATTAGTTCTTCACATCCAGAAAAGAAATTAAGATTAGATAGATGAGGGGGATTTTACAATCAAATTAACTATTACTTATCTAAGTTTCAGGCGATGGTGTAGTGGGAAACCTTATTATTAATACCAGATCTTCAAAAGCACCATTGGAAATCAATTAAACTTTTACTAAAATATCATTTCCTTCTATCTTCACCTGGAATATTTTTTGCTTTTTCCCCCATGGTGTTGATGCATCTGCCTTACCAGTTTTGACATCATATTTTGCAGCATGCCAAGGACAAACTACAAACGAATTTTCAAAATACCCCTCATGCAACGGCCCGCCTTCGTGTGAGCAAATTTCCTCCATTGCAAAATAATTTCCGTTGTTATTTCCCACAACTACTTCAACATTATTTATCTTTACAGTAATCATTTTTCCTGGAGTTAATTTATCGGTTGTTGCAATTTTAACGAAGCCATTCATAGCATCAACTTATTATTTCATCAATTAAGCATTTCTAATGTTATTGGAAATACAGCAATTTCAAAAATTTTATTGGTGAAAACCAAAATTCCTAAAATTATCAAGACTGTACCCATTACAATGTTGAAATATTTTAAAATTGGTCCGGCTTTTTGGATAAATGATGATGCCTGTGCTGTGAAAATTCCAGTTAAAAGAAACGGTATTCCCAACCCAATTGAATAAGCAAGCAATAAACTAAATGCTACCCCAGGTGAAGTTATAGCCAATGTTAAAATGCTTCCTAGTACAGCACCGACACAAGGCGTCCATCCGGCAGCAAAAGCAACACCGAATAAAAATGATGTAGGATAATTGTATCTGAATTTTCTTACTTTGATCTTGTGCTCAACATCCAAAAATGATAATTTCAAAATTCCCAAAAGATACAGACCGAATCCAATAATTATTGCTCCTCCAATTCTAGAAAGCCAAATTCTCAAATCGTATGCTATTGACGTCAAAACGCTGTTTAAAAGAACTCCTATCAAAGAGAACACAACAGCGAATCCCAAAACAAAAAATATTGTGTTCAAGAAAATATGCAGTCTGGCTTTTGCTTTATTTTGTTTAGCTTCATCGATACTTGTTCCAGACAAATATGCCAAAAATGCTGGTATCAATGGCAAAATACATGGTGAGAGAAATGATACAAAACCTGCAACTAGCGCGATTAATATTGTTATTTCTGCCATCACACCAAGCTCGCTATTTTTTCTTTTATTGTTTCTTTGGATATAGGCTGTAAACTTCTGAAAGCTTCCTTTCCAGTTTTATCAACACCAACAACATGGATAATCGATGTGTGTTGATAGGATATGCCGAATTGTCTCGATATATCTTCGTCATCGGGAGTGACTTCGTTATCATTGAAATGGACTTCAAACCCTACTGCATTTGGATAATTCAATTCATTGAATGCTGCCAAAATATTTGGTCTCTCTTTGGCACAGATGGGGCACCAATTCGCATAAAAATAGAAGTAGATAACTTTTCCTTCGTTAAGTGCTTTTTGGTAATCGGCTTTGTTGAACCGAAGATATTTTGTGGTAGTGCCTGCGATAATTTTTCCAAAATAAGAAGTTTGTTGCTCTGTAGTTGGTGATTCTTTAATAGTTTCCTGTGTAGTTTGCTTTGATTCTTCAGCTGGTGGTGGAGTAGCTTGATACTGGCTTACACAACCGCTTAGAAAAACCGCAACCAAAATTGGTAAAACAAATAAATGTTTCATGAATTAACTATAGCAATTAAGAATAATAATATCTTTTTCAATCCTTAAATTTTAGTTATAGAAAAGTGCTTGTTGATAGCTATTTATTAATAATAAAAGTAAAAAATCCCATATTTCTATTAGATATGCCAAAAACCAAGCTAAATTATATTATCATTTTATTAGTTCTAGTAGGAATTATCATAGCAGGGTATTTTTTGTATCAATATAGCTCGAGTGGTCAAAAGGATGCTTACTCAATTGTATCATCTAATCCATTTAGAAATTTAGACTATGTTTCGGAACTTTCAGAGCCAATTGAAAGCGTTACAAGTGCCTTCGATATAAATCCGTTCGATTATAGGAATCCATTTCGGTGATTTTTATGAAATTTAATCTTATTAAATTAGTTGTTGCAACGGTTTTCTTAATAGTTGCTTTTTCATATGCGCTTGCAACATCTGTTGACGATATAGTATATCCGGTTAAGGAACTGAGTAATTGCAAGAGTTATGAGCAATGCGCAAGTTACTGTGATGATGTAGCTAATAGTAAGGATTGTATTGCGTTTGCAAAAAAGCATAATTTAAAGTACAATGAATTTGAGGACATTGTAAAATATCCTGTTGCAGAATTGGGCAATTGCGCCAGTTTCGAAGAATGCAGCAAATATTGTGAAAATCCAGATAACCTTGGAAAATGTGTGGATTTAGCAGAGTCTTATGGGATAATTTCAGAAAGGCTTGCTCATAACGGAAGGGCAATGATTTCTTATTTAAAGGCTGGGACTACGCCAGGTGGTTGTTACTCAGAAAGTGAATGTAGGGCGTACTGTTTTGAACAAGAAAGTCGTTTTGGCGAATGCTTGAAGTTCATTACGGAGGCTGGAATTATCACCCTAGAGGAGGCCGAACTCGCAGGAAAAGTAGGTGGAAAGGGGCCAGGAGGGTGCACAACAAAGGTAAGTTGCGAGAAATATTGTGCTGACGCGTCGCATGCTGAAGAATGCCTATCATTTGCTGAAAAATATGGATTCATAAGTAAAGAAGACGCGGAAAATGCAAGGAAATTTGGGGTCAATGGTGGTCCGGGTGGGTGTAAATCAGAACAAGCTTGCACAGACTATTGTGCAAAAGAGGAAAATTTAGATGTGTGTGCTACATTTATGTTGGAAAAAGGTGTGATGTCTGCACAAGAGGTCGAAAATTTCAAGAAATTTGCAAAAGTTGGTTTCAAAGGTCCTGGCGGGTGTAAGACTGAAAAGGATTGTAGAGATTACTGTAACAAAGACGAAGCTTTCGTAGAATGCACGGAGTTTGCAAAAGTGGCTGGTTTTATAAGTGAAGAAGAATACCAAAAGGCAAAACAATATGGAGCTGCTGGTAAAAAGTTCTTAGAACAGGGTGGTCCGGGTGGGTGTAAAAGTCAACAAGAATGCGAAGTTTATTGTAAAGATATTGCACATATAACTGAGTGTGAACCGTTTGCAAAAGAATATGGAGTATCTATACCAGACATATCTAAAATACCTGAACCGTGCAGAAAGTCTGGGATGTCAATAGAAGCTTGCACTGAATTTTGCAAGTCCAATCCAGAAGCGTGTGGAATTCCTGTGCCTAAAATTCCTCCTCCAGATGTTTCGGGGGGTTCCTCTGGCTCAGCTCAAGAAGCGTGCAAAGCTCGTGGGATACAATCATACGAAGAATGCACTAGTTTCTGCCGATCAAATCCAGCTGATTGTGGTATATCTATCCCGTCATATCCAGGATATCCTTGAATTACTCTAAATCTTTAAATCCCAATTATAGTAATCTAAAATTACGGGCCGATAGATCAACGGTAGATCGCTTCCCTTGCAAGGAAGAGGCTTCGGGTTCAAATCCCGATCGGTCCACTACCTGTTATCTCCATCGCCATGTATCATATTTCTTTCCTTTCTTGAAAATAATTTCTTTAAATTTTCATTGGCTATCTCATCCAAAGACAAATTTAATTCTGTCGCCAACTGACTCAAATACCACAGAACATCTCCTAGTTCTTTAGTAATTTCTAATTTAACACGCTCATCAACAACACCATTCTTATCACGGATTAATTTTTTAATTTTCTCAACGACTTCTCCAGTTTCACCTGCCAAACCCAAAGCAGGATACACAAAATTATAACCTATCTTCGGATACGTAGCTGTTTTTCTTGATTCTTTTTGGTATGTCGTAAAATCCATTGAAATCACTCCTTAAGACATTATGTGTTTTAAATTATAAATTACGTAAATTCTTGCTCAGACAAATTTTCAATTTAATCCTAAGCTGATTCAAAAGATAAATTTTAAAAAAATGAATTATTCAGCAAAGCCCATACAACAGATATCTTTATATCATACAATTGCCAATAATACTTTTGCTTGGTGTCTTTATGGCAGAATAATTTCTGCATTGGTTGTTTCTTTAGCTATGATTGTCCTTAATTTCTGACTTGACAAAAATATGGATACCTGATGAGCTAAATAAATCGATATAAAGGCGCCGGCTTCATGTAAATCCCGACTGCTGCTTGGGGTTGAAAAGTAGAGGTTGATGATTGAAATATTCGCTGATAAAAGATGAAGAGCGAACTGTCTAAAAGAAACCGAAAAATGACACTACTCATAGGATCAAACTGGTCAAAAGGTCTAGTCAACAGTATCCACTTGGTGGATGGCTCGGCTCTATACACTGACGAAGGACGTGCCAAGCTGCGATAAGCCCAGGTTAACCGCAAGGAGGTTTTGACCCTGGGATATCTGAATGCGATTCGTTGGCTTCGGCCAATTCCGAAAGGAAAAGGAACGCGGAGAAGTGAAGCATCTTAGTAGCCGCAGGAAAAGAAACCAATAGAGATTTCCTTAGTAACGGCGAGTAAAAGGGAAACAGAGCAAACCGAACGCCATAAGAAATTATGGATGGATGTGGTGTAGTAGGACTTGGGTACTTCTTAACCAGCCGACTCGAATGAGCTGGAAAGCTCTGCCTAAGAGGGTGATAGCCCCGTAAAGGAAGGGTGGAAAGAGGATTCCAAGTATCCTGAATACTGTTCCTTGGATATGGAGCAGGAATCTGCCAGGCATTAACTGGCAACTCTAAATATGTGTAGAGTCCGATAGCGCACTAGTATAGTGATAGAAAGCTGAAAAGTACGGCGAAAGCCGGGTAAAAAGAGCCTGAAACCAAGATGGAGTTAGTCAGCTATGGCTCGGAAGGTGCTGCTTGAAGGCAACTAAAAGCAGCTTACAGGGTCATAGCGTCCGTTTCGAAATTAGATGAAGTGTAAGTATTGTTGTTTCTTCATTTCCTCTAACGAAATACACGGGGCAGGGAGTTTGTCTTAGTGGTGAGGTTAAGTGGTTTAAGCCATGAAACCAAAGCGAAAGCAATTGTCCGTATCGCGAGAATGGGACACCGTCTGAAAGGGCGGGAAATCACTAGGGCAAGATCCGAAGGGCGTCGATCTAATCCTGACCAAGGCGAAGTCTCTCGAAAGAGAGATGGAAGCCTGCTACCGGTGATGGGCTGACATCCTCTCGGGTGAGTTAGGATTAGTGGTGAAAAGCCTAACGAGACGCCGGATAGCTGATTCCTCCCGAAATGCATGTTAGTGCAGCCTCGCCAGAGCTATGTATTTGGGTAGAGTTACTGATTGGATTGTCAAGGACCGAAAGGTTCAGCTGTCCTGTCAAACTCCGAACCAGGTACAAGCGTAGAAGGCGGGAGTGAGGGTGCTGGGGTAAGCTCGGCATCCACAAGGGGAACAACCCAACCTAAGGTTAAGGTCTCTAAATTTTAGCTAAACGAAGAAGGGAGTTGGAATTCTCAGACAGTAGCGCTGTAGGCTCAGAAGCAGCCATCAGCTAAGAAATGCGTAACAGCTTAGCTACCGAGAATTCTGGCCCTGAAGATGGAAGAGACTAAGCTAAATACCGATACCCTAGACTGCGAAAGCAGGGGTAGGGAGGCGTTCTGCATGGATAGAAGCTTCTGCGTAAGCAGAAGTGGACCGTGTGGAATTGAAGATCCTGCCAAAAGTAGCAACAGAGCTGGGTGAAATTCCCAGTCGCCTAAACTCCAAGGGTTTGCCAGCAATGTTCATCAGCTGGCAGTTAGCTGATCTCTAAAGGTACCCTCAACTGGAGTACTTGATGGGAAACCGGTTAATATTCCGGTGCCATGAAGGTACGTGTGGCAACACAAGGCAAATTCCTGACGCTTTTGGATGAGCTGACGCAAGTTAACTGCTGAAGCCTGCGGAGTCTTGTAATGAGGAGAAGCAGGTGAATGCAGGAACAGCTCTGCGTATGCAGAGTTCGGCTGATTCCGAGAGCCCGTGAAAAGGGAATTTGCAAGGATCCTTCATGTCCATACCGAGAACCGCCACAGGTGGAGTTGCTGAGAAGGCAATGGTGGAGTGGGAGAACCCAATCTAAGGAAATCGGCAAATTAGTGGTGTATGTTCGCTAGAAGCCATGCCTGTTACTTGCTAGTAGCAGGCCACAGTTACAAGGGGCAAGCGACTGTTTAACAAAAACGATGGAGACTGCTAAAGCGAAAGCTTGAGTACAGTTTCTTATGCCTGCCCAGTACTGGTGTGTCAAGCCCTGTTTCAACAGGAAGAAGCCCCAGTAAACGGCGGCAGTAACTCTGACTGTCGTAAAGTAGCGTAATCCCTTGCCGTTTAATTAACGGCCTGTCTGAATGGCTTAACGACTTGCCCGCTGTCTTGGGTTGGTACCCAGCGAAATTGCTTTTCTGGTGAATAGGCCAGAGACCTCTAGTGGGAAATTATTGATGTAGAATTATCTATCTCGATAACCCAATACGTAGACCCCGTAGAGCTTTACTGCAGTCTGTCGCTGCGATACGGTTTTGGTTGCATAGAGTAGGTAGTACTCGCTAAGGCTTAGGCTTCGGCCGAAAGCTGAGAGGAAAGTGTAACACTACCCTTTCAAAACTGTGTTGCTTACTAGCAATAGGACAACGTCAGATGGGCAGTTCGGCTGGGGTGGTACTTCCTTGAGAAGATATCAAGGAATCCCAAAGCTCAACTCATCCGGGTCACAGCAAGTGCTGGTGATGATTAAACCATTCCAGTATGAAAAAAGATGAGTAGGGAGGTAACTAATGAACAATATAGGCATTTGTTGCCCGCAAGAAATCCGGAGTAGAGTGTAAACGCAAAAGTTGGGCTGACTGTATCCCGAAAAGCAAGGGATTCAGCTGCGAAAGCATGGGTTAGCGATACATCGAACGGCCTTAATGGCTGTCGGTGGTATAAGAAAAGTTACCTCGGGGATAGCATCGGTGGAGTATTTTCCATCATCTATCCCAGTTGAACTGTTGTAGTAGTTCTACGGATCGAAAAAGACGTTCAAGGCCATAGGCTCACCAAGGTAACATGGTAGAGTCATCTTTACCGATGCCCCCAAAATGGGCCCGTGGCCGGTGAAAGCCCACATTGACCCGGCGCGTTGGTGCGTCGTTGTCGGCTCCCCCTCTCCTGGCTGTGCAGCAGCAGCCAAGGGTACAGGTGTCCACTGGTTAAAAGGGGACGCTAGCTGGGTTCAGAACGTCGTGAGACAGTTCGGTCGCTATCTATTAGAGGTGTTGATTGACTGACCGGAAGGAGGGACAAGTACGAAAGGAACATCCCCCCGTGGCCTCTGGTGTACCTGTCGTTATTGCGTGCAGGGCAGCTAAGCCATACATGGATAAGAGCTGAAAGCATCTAAGCTCGAAACCATTCGGAAAAATAGTCAGTCATTGCTACTGCTGGTTCGCAAGAATCGGTAGTAGCACGAAGGCCCACATAGACGATGTGATTGATAGGACAGGGGTGTACGCATCAAGGATTCGTCCGAGATGTTCAGCCCGCTGTTACTAAGAGCCTGAGGTTTGCTAGACTTGATAAACAGTTTGATCCTATGAGTAGTGTTAAACTTTATTTTAAGATCGATAAACTGAAGTTTGTCATTTATACCATATTAGATGATTCAAAGAATTTTTCAGTTTCTGTGAATTCTGGGACCCATAAGTCTTCACTACTAGTTTTATTTCCGCCTACCTTAATAGTTTTCATGCCTATGGTTTTAGCCGGTATAATATCTGTTCTCAAATTATCCCCAATAGAGACATGGGTTTCCGCTGGCATACGAGTGCGATTTATAAGTTCTAAAAAATATTCCGCATCTTTTGGATGCCCGAACATATCGTAGCATATCAAACCATCCACAAATGGGAATGCGCCCAGTTCTCTGAGCTTTTTGATAGCGGGAGTTTCATATCCTTCGGTCACTACAAAAATGCCAAATCTTCTTTTGGCAGCAGAAAGAGTTTTAACTAATTTAGAATCGTAACCTACAGGAATACTTATCCTAGGCAGGTGTCCTCTTACCAAAGAGGCCAGATTAGGAAAGACATAACTAACCGTATCGTATGCGTTGTGTACAAACGATCTTATTCCTCCTGTCTTATATAAAGTGCCGTCAATATCGCATCCAAGTACTTTTACATCCCCAAAATATATCATTTTATCCCCAACGATTTTTTTCCATCCCTGATGTTATTGTTCCACCGAATCTCACCCAGTCTATTTGAACGAATAGATTTTCTACATTATTTAAACTGATTCTATATCCCGTCTCTTCCATCAACAACTTTATAACGAAGAATAAGAATGTCTTCTATTGGAAGTTCTGCCCCATTAATTCTTGGCGAATATGATTGAATTCGGGTTACGATAAATTACTTATGAAATAGTAAATTTTTAATTTAGTAAAAGTTTCGAGTGTGGGGTGATGGGAACCTTCATTTAAGTTGTCTATTCCTAGAAAATTATCTCCATTTCTCCTTCAACTTTTCATATTCGTTAGATTTTTTTCTAAATCTCAAGAGATAAGCAGCAACAATTAAAACCATTGCAACTGGAATTATCAGATACAAATAATTAAATTCTGATGGTTTTTCTACACTAGCTGGCTGCTGCTGGACTTGCTGCTGAATTGAAATAATTTCAGAGGTTTGTTCAGAGCTTTCGAAAGTACTGTCATCATTGAAATCTATGCAAGCATAGTAAGTGTGATTGCCTTCCGAAGGAAATGGCAAATTTGCTGAACAGCCGGAACCTGTTACATTGCAGGAAACTATTGTTTCATTGTTACAGCCATCTTCTTTTATGTAAAGAGTTTTATTTTCGCAATTATTTAGACCGGAAATTGATGCGGTGTTTTGCTCTACAGACAAAGATAATGTACCATTACAAAGTGTGGGGCAAGCGTCATCCTCATTCCTGCAACTGTTGTCGTTCGCACACCATTTGCAACCGCCACTGCAAGAGGATTGGTTTATATATTCCGAACAAGTTGTATTATCTGTTTTTTCTTCAGCAACTTTTGGACCGATTATTGTTTTAGTTGAAGACACCAGCGGCAATCCTGTTATAACTGCTTTTGTTCCTGCTACTCCTACTGCAGATGCGGAAATTACTTGGAAATTAAAAGTTTCATTATCAACAACACTGCTGCTCATAGAATAGGTTACAATTAAGTAGACTGCTTTATTTTCCTTTATGGTATAGCCGTTTTGAATCGATGCTCCATACACACCATTATCGACTAAAAATTTTCCAAAAGCAATCAAATTATCTGCATCGTCTATATCGCCATTCGAGTTGGAGTCTGCAAGCACGCGTATTGTAGAAATGCCTCTTTGATCATCCCCGCTTCCGCTGGCTATCAAATCCATCGAACTTAAAATTATATCCTGTGCGCTTGCTGTAATTTTCAACTGCACCATAACATCTTGAGAACCATTCGTGGAATTCCAATTGTGATTTGCTGGATTTTTCTCGCCTAGAGCAAATGTTAAAGTAGGTTTAGGTGCGGTTAAAATCTGGAAACCCAATGCTGTCTCGTTGTCTACAAAATCGATAGACTTGTTGTAAACTCCATCATTGTTTGCATCAACCACCAAATCATAACTGCCTGCGGTTGTATCAGGACTCCAAACTAGTGTCAACGCTAAATTGCCATTGGAATTTGTGCTGACTGTAATGTATGGAATTACAGCAGTCAAAATTGTGCCGTTGTCCCAAGAATCATTGTTTGCAACTACGTAAACTCTAACAGACGCGCTTCCAGATGCGACGCTTTCGTTTGCATTGATATAGACAGTTTCATTAGAATAGAAAACATTTTTCTCATTTCCACTTGAATCGGAGGCGAATACTGTGGCATTAACTGCTGTGGTTAATGACAAGAATGTAATTAAAAAAATGAATAGTGCAAATTTTTCCATAAAGAATATTTCATTTCAACTGCTTTAACGTTTTAACATCCATGATTTCAAAGTAGTCTACATCATTCCCAGCAACAACTTCATTTTTCCTTTCTTCTGGTATATCCAATTCCAATTGTTCATAGGTTTCCATGTCCATCAGTTGAGCTTTATTGCCAGCAACAGACAAGACTTGGGCTTTCTTCTTAAGCATTATCGGCACGCCAACAGTTTCTCCTGATGGCAGAACCAAACTTCTATGCTTGTTATCCAACAACCCAGTGCCATCTATTCTGTATTTAGCCGCGCCATGTTTGCCTGAAGTAGATCGTGTTATCTTACTGATTTTACATGGCGCATCATCAATAATTATAAATCCGCCCTCTTTGATTTGACTGACATCGGCAGTAGTTTTTTCCATCTAAAAGATTTGATTTTGGTTTTATTAAAGTTTCCAGAAATCTACCTGACAGCAATAGCTATGTCTTCTCTTTTGATTGTGACTCTTTTAGCATGGTGTGCCGCAGCTACAGCATCTATGGATATTTTGTTTGAAATTTCCAGCAAAGTTAGCTTCAATTCTTTCAATGCAGAAAGGGAGACTCTTTCAGCGCCAGCTTCTCGCGCCAATTTTTCCAAAGCTAATAAAGGAAAGTCTTTTACCATAATTAAGATAAATCGTTTGTTCTATTAAATGTTAGTGTGCAGCCTTTTATGAGACGTATTGTAATTGATGATCCAAATTTAGTATCCTAAAGCTGATTTTACATTGCTATCTACTGCTAGAACCAGCTTTGCACATAAAGTCTTAGTGTTTTAGTCAAAATCAACTTCCACGCCTAGGCAAAAAATAGAGGAAATCAAGACCGCAACGTTGTGGCAGACAACCTTGGCGAGAATCTCGTTCGTCTGTGCGGTGTCTTTTTTGCTCCTAACAAACCCCGAGAACTTTCTTTTCAAGGCGGAGAAAGTGCTTTCAACGTTGCTCCTCTGGTGGTAATGCTCCCTGAAAGCCTGCTTGTTCTCCTTCCAGAGCCTTATCATTCTTGTCCACGCACGGTAGCCGTGGCTCCTTGGGCGGACTCCTGCTTTTGGAAAGATATAAGGAACAGCACCTACTTCTTCGGATATTCCGCAGTTCTTCCGTGATAAGTAGCCAGCGTCCGCGAGTATTTCTTTCATCCTGAATTGCTTTGAGGTAGCTCTTACGAGATTTTCGAATTCTGGATTGTCGCTTCTTGTGCCATTGGTGACTTTTGCAGAAGTAATGATGTTGGTTCGAACTCCGCTTATGATGTGCAGTTTCTTGAAGTCATGGACTTCCCTATATAGTTTCTTCATGCGGATTTCTTTCCACCTGATTTTATGTGGCAACCCGAAGCCAGTGGCGTCCACTGCAAAAACGCTTTCAGTATCCACCAACGACAACGCAAGCAGTTTGTATAACTTCTCAAGCCATGGTGTGATTGTCGGGTCGTTCATATATTTTGATATTGTGTTGAAGTGATAGGACTGGCGGATGTAGCCTAAGGCGTATGC
This sequence comes from Candidatus Aenigmatarchaeota archaeon, assembly GCA_016198705.1. Taxonomy (GTDB): domain Archaea; phylum Aenigmatarchaeota; class Aenigmatarchaeia; order CG10238-14; family SCSR01; genus JACQIA01. The sequence continues at coordinate 20,175 of JACQIA010000047.1, read as the reverse complement.
CAATTGTAATTCGGCTATGGTTCTTCTTGAGCTGAAGCAGTTGAAGACCTTGATTGCACAGCACTTGATTAGGTCGTCTATAGGGACATGCGGACGGCCGAACTCGTATTCATATTCTATGCCAAGGAAGTCTACGGCATCGTTTAGTAGCTTAAGGAACATCATCTTTTCTTTGGTTTGTGATAGGTTGTAAAGTGACCAGTTTTGCGAATAGACCTTCTTAAGAGTAGCATTATTTATTTCTAAACTACCATTACTATCTGTGGGATTCGTGTTTTTGGACATGGTTCTCACCCAGAGGGGATGCCTCCAAAGCTTTCCTCTGGTTCGGTTATAAGTGACAAGGAAATCAAGCAGAGGAAATTAATTTACTTGTTGCTAGGAGCCTCCTTTCATCCTGCAACGGTGCAAGGTTTTCGGCACCTCTGCCATCATTTTTCCTTCTATATATTACTACTTTCTACTATTTAAATATGACTGTTTCCTACTGTTTTAAACAGTAGGATTTATGGCAGAAACCTAATGCTTAAATACCAGTTCTGGTATTAATTATACTATGTCAAAAATAGGAAATTACGATTACCCAACATTGGCTGTAGAAGAAGCATTAAAGATAGCTAGAGATTTTAAGGAGAGATTAAGCGGTAAAGGTAGTTTAGAAGCACTTGCAAATATGATTGGCCACAAAGATGCCAGAAGTGGCACATTCCTTGTGAAGATAGCTGATTTAAGAAAGTATGGTTTATTTGAGGGTAGAGGTGAGGTGTGGCTTTCTACATTAGCCGAGGCTTTACTCTACCCGAAAGATGATGCTGAATACAGGCAAAAGATTACAGAAATGGTGTTCAACATAGAACTTTGGAAAAAACTATTCGAACGTTTGAATGGCAAATTACCGTCAAATGATTTCTGGATTATACTACAAGAAGTTACTAAAGTAGACAGAGCCACAGCCCAAAAAGAAGCAGAACGAATCAGTAAGCTTTATCTAGATGCAATAACAAAAGCAAAGTTAGAGAGTATTACTGTGGTTTCAACACCAAGACCTGCAATGTTAACAGAACACCCATTTTACTTAAATGAGCCACAATTACCTACAAGTTCGCAGCTAATAGAATTAAAAGCTGGTGAAATTCATATAAGTTTGCCAAAAACTAGAGAAAATATAAAAGCCGTAATAAGTATCTTAGAAAATTTAGAGAAAACCATAGATGATAAAACACATGGAAAAAAGTGATTGTACCTCTTTTTATAATCCCATTAAATGATATGATTAATAGGATTATACTACCATTAAACTTAAGTACTTAATGGTATCATAATACTATTAAGTGATTATATGGTTAATGACTTTGAAGGGGATATTATAAGGATTTTATCAGTTTTTAATCCGTGGTGGGAAACTCGTAAAATCCCTTATGTTGAAGAATTTAAGCGATTAGATTTTAGATTCTTGAAGAGCAGAGTTCCTGAAAAGGAAATAATTTCAATAATAGGTGCTAGACAAGTAGGCAAAACTACATTGATGGAACAGTTAATTGAACTGCTTATAAAACAAATTAGTCCCAATAGGATTTTGATGATTTATGGTGATAATACAGAACTTAATACACTTTCCAAAAATGTCATTAAAGATTGTTTTGATATCTATGAAAGATTTATCCTGAAAGAGGAAATAACAAGAATTCAGAAAAGTGTCTATGTATTCATAGATGAAGTCCAAAAAATAGATAATTGGTTCAACATAGTCAAAGATTATTATAACATAAACAAAAATATTAAATTTATTGTATCTGGCTCTTCGAGTGTCAAAATTCTAGAAGAAAGTGCTAAAGCATTTGTAGGAAGAGCGGAAACGCAAATAGTAGTACCATTCAAATTTTTAGAACTTATACGATTTCATAATTTCCGAAATAAACGGGTGGCAGATGATGTAATCTTTTTAGAAAATATTTCAGAAATTAGAGACGGTCTTAAAAAATTAATGGAAACTAGAAAAGTCACAAAGAGACATATTTTTAATTTCTTTAAACTATTTGATAAGGAATACAAACAAACATTAATTTTTGAAAAAACCGTAAAAAAACTTCTTGACGATTACTTTATCAAAGGTGGTTATCCTGCTATAATTAAAGAACCGAATTTAAGAAGATGTATAAACATTCTAACAACAAACATACGAGATGTCATTAATACCGATATTAAAAATGTGCACAAAATAAGAGAAAGCTACACAATGGAAAAATTGTTAGTATTGTTATCCAAAGATACATCAGAAAATATTAACATTGCTAACATATCTTCCATTTTAGAAATGGACATTAAAACTATAAGTCAATATATAGAATACTTGGGAGAAGCCTTCATAATATCAACGGCTGAAAATTATAGATATAGTAAAGTCAATCGATTAAAAAAGAAGATTAAGAAAATCTATCTTAACGACATTGGACTAAGAAATGTTATCAATAATACATTTGATGAATCTATTCTATTGAACCAAAGAGAAATGGGAAAGATAGCAGAAACTATAGTCCATAATCATTGCATAAGACTAAAATTCAAAATTTCGCCACAGACGAATCCAAAATTATTTTATTGGAGAGATGATGAAGGTGAAATAGATATAATTTTTGAACATAAAAATAAACCTATTCCTATAGAAGTGAAATACAAGAATAAAATCGGTGGTGATGACCTAAAAACAATTAGGAAATTTATCCAAAACTATAAATCTGGATTTGGGCTTTGTATAACTAAAGATACATTTGGGATTGATGATAAAATATTAATGCTTCCCATTTGGCTATTCTTACTTGTATGCTGAGAAACAGCAAATCTAGAGAAATTAAGCGACTATAACAAGAAAAGTTCAATTATTTTGTCAAGTTTATGTGCAGGAAGCACTTTATGTGCAAAGCCGCTAGAACCGTTAACTTTATATAGGGGTAAAACAAACAAAAAGCTTAAATAACTAACTGTTTATAGTTAATTAATCTTTTAAAGGTTCACTAAAAAGTGATAAAATGGCAAAAAAAACTGCAAAAAGAGGAAATGTCTGTCCTGAATGTAAAAGTACTCAATTTATTGAAGACCAGTCTAGGGGAGAGCTTTACTGCGCTAAATGCGGCTATGTAATGCAGCATGACATTGTTGATACGGGGCAGGAATGGAGGGCTTTTGATTCTGAGCAAATGAGCAGAAGGGCAAGAAGCGGTGCGCCATTAACATTCACCAAACATGACAAAGGATTGACTACAGAAATTGGCAAGGGTTTGGGTGAATTGTACAAAGTGCCAGCGAAGAAAAGGGCCCAGTACTACAGATTGACTAAATGGCATAAGAGATTGATTAAAAGCAAGGATAGGAATTTATCATTTGCTCTGAGTGAGTTGCAGAGAATTGTTTCGTTTTTGAATTTGTCCAGACCTATTCATGAAAGGATAGCTAGGTACTATGAAGAGGCAGTAAACAAGGGATTGGTTAGAGGCAGAAGCATAGAATCAGTTGTTGCTGCTTTGACCTATGCAGTATCAAGGGAGTTTGATTCTCCAAGAACTTTGGAAGAGATATCTGAATCAAGCGGCATTGATAAAAGGGAAATAGGGAGGACTTACAGATACATTGCAAGAGAATTGAATATTAGGATATTGCCAGCAGATCCGGTCACATTTATTCCTAGATTCTGCAGCATGTTGGGATTGAGCGATAAAGTACAGGCTAAATCCATTGATATATTGAAGAAAGCCAAGAAATACGATGTTACCAGCGGTAAAGGACCAACTGGTGTGGCAGCTGCTTCGATTTACATTGCATGCGTTCTTGGTGGGGAGAAGAGGACTCAAAGGGAAGTTGCTGACATAGTCGGCGTCACTGAGGTCACGATCCGCAACAGATATAAAGAATTAATAGAAAAATTGGGCATAGAAGAAGAAGTTGAGAAGAAAGCTAAGGAAGAATAAATTAATTATTAACAAAATTCAAACCTGCTTCTGTTATACTTAATAACCATCATCATAGTTAATTGTATTTGGATTTGCATAACCATATGAAAAAGGAACTACAACTCTTTGGCTTCTTCTGTTAACATGTATGATTTCAAAAACTGGTAATAACTTCTTCCCATTACCATAAGCTTGTAATTTTCTACGAAATGGTCCTAACTGAACATATTCCCCATTAGTCAAACATGCTGCAACATAACCTGTTGTACGCATTTAATTAAATTGAAAATTAACCTTTTTAATCTAAACTATTCCCAAGAATTTAACAAAACCTATTGCTATAAACAAATTCATAATGAAGTAATTTTGAACTATGTTTATCACGTAAGAAACTGGATTTGGTGGTTGCCCCATAAACAGCATACCAATCCCATGCAATGCATCACCAAGTATACTTGTTGTCAAAACTATCGCTATCAAATCAAATGACGGATGCATAAAAGCTGCCAAAGCTCCCATCGAACCATAAAGTAAACTGCTAATGGATGGAATAAATGGTGGACTTGTAGGATGTATAGGCGGAGCGAGTATCCAACGTAAAACATCCAAAAGCGGTATGCCAAATGTTCCGAATAAGAATGCTACCAATGGTCCTTGAGTAACTGCAATCAAGATTATTGGAACGGATAAAAGCTCTATGCCAAAATATCCCTGCACCCTCAGTTGCGACAAAAGAACTTTATCGAACACCATCAGACTCAGAATTACAAGAAATTTGTTTTGAGACAATATTGTCAACAATAGAAACAAAAGATATCCTATGATAATGATTTCCAGCTTCTTGAGTTTAAAGTTCAATTTCATATTCGTTAGTTGTTGTTCATAGATTTAATCATTTCTATTAAAATTATAGATATGAAACCTAACGCTGGTAGTGGCGATAAGGGAGACACAAGCCTATACGGAGCTGGGAGAGTTGACAAAGACAATATACGAGTTGAGTGCTACGGCGATGTCGACGAACTAAACAGCATTGTAGGCTCGGCTAGAGCTGAATTGGAAAATAAGTTTCAAGATGTAGATTCAATTTTATTTGAAGTCCAAAACAAACTCTTTGCACTTGGGGCTGATTTAGCATCACCTGCTGTCAGCAAAGTTAGGATAACAAATGAAGATGTAAAGTTTGTAGAAAGCAGGATAGATGAGATGGAGAAGGAACTAGCGCCTCTAAATAAATTTATTTTACCTGGAGGGAGTAGGGCTGCTGCTCTGTTGCATGTTTCTAGGACTGTTTGCAGAAGAATTGAAAGGAGAATAATTTCTTTGTCGAAAGTTGAAACTGTTGGCAATTTTACTATTCAGTTCGCAAATAGATTGTCAGACTTGTTTTTCACATTAGCCAGAGTTGTCAATAAACGGTTAGATGTTAAAGAGGTTGAATGGCGATAATTATTTTTCTAATCCCTCGTCAGAAATTTCTTTTTCTTTAAGGACTTTAGCTAAATCCCTTATTAATTTCCTGACATATTCCCTCATTTCATAAACATCTTTATCAGGTATTTCCGTAATTTTTTTCTGATTTGCTAATTTTTTCATCTCTTCTATTCTATTCCATATTGTGGAATAATAAGGTTCGATGCGCTTAGTATCAATAAAATCACGCTTGAAAGCGTCTGAAACTTTACTGCCCAATTTTTTCTCAAAATCCTGAACCAATTGGTTGAAATCTATAGCCGGGTTTTCAATATTTTGGTCCACTTCAATTTTATGCAAAGTTTTCAGCGCAGTAATAGCTGCCTTCTGCATAACTTCATGTGTTCTTTCTAAAATCTTTTCTTTCTTCCTTACTTCCAATGCCCCCAATAAACCGAACATCCTGTCCACAAATTTTTCTGATTTATCAATCCACTCGTCAACAAAAGCTCCAGAGACATCAAGTAATTCCTTGTGTTCTATTTTCTTTCTTATATCTACGATTTCCCTTAGCCAATCGGCATATTGCTGCTCAAGTATACCTGGCTTGATTAGAAATTCCATCACATCATCATATGCTTTGCTTGGCACTGGTGGGGCTAATCCCATAAACATCAGGACAGCCTGCGCGGAATTCAACACCGCATAATAGCAATCCTCTGCTAACATAAGCAATTTTACAGTTTTTGCCCTTTGCAGTTTTTTGGGCGCACCTTCCATGTAACTTTCTATAGCTTCCCTGGTGGCGGGTATCCTGCCCATTTCCAAAAGTTTTTTTATTGGCGAAAAGAATCCTGTATCATAAATTGCAACCCCCTCTTTTATGAAATTGTAGATTATCGGATGTGCAACGCGCGCATAATCCCAAAATTCTGTGAGTGTATATGTTGGTTGTATCGAGATGCTTTTGTTGATTTTTTGCGCAATCTTTTCCAATTCTGAATCCATTTCGTCTAAGAATTCATTCGTTAGCTTAAATGACGTATCGTCGGCTATAGCAAATACATCAACATCGCTGGTTGGCTTGGCTTCGTCCCTTACAACAGAACCCATCATCACAATTGCCTTGATGTATTTTTCGTATTTCTTCAGAGCTTCTTCGGAGAATTTCTTGATATCCGCCATTATTTCTTCTTTAGATTTTTCCTCCTTCTTGATCTCATTCTTTTTAGACAAAAAATCACTCTTCTAAACGAATTTCTTCCCCGATAATTTCTTTAGGAATCATGGCCCTGAATCTTGTAATTAAATCTCTTGCAAGTTGCAACGCAGTTTCCAGATGATGCGGAGTTGCATCTTTAATTTCTTTATGGTCGATTTTTTTCCATAAGGAATCAAGCTCTTTGAATTTATCTATATACTCCTTTTCCAACATTTTTTCCTTGACAAGCTTTTCCATGTACTCGGGAGCTTTTTTATAATCAGGCTGGGCCTTGTAATAATGCATTACAACTGCCTGTATGATGTCTAAAACAGAATATCTTAAATCGAATATCATAGATTTTATGTCACGCACAACTGCCTTGTATCTTGTGTCGGCAGTTCTAGCTTTTAAAATAATGGTTTCCTCGCTTGGCGGTATTAATCCCATGTTGAGCATTCTTTGGACAGGTTTTATGAATCCTGTGTCATAGATCGTCAGTCCGTATCTAAGAAAATTAACCAGCTCTGGCGAGCCAACTTTTATCCATTGCCAGAATTCTGTCAGAGTATGTGTTTGCACATGCAAATCCTTCAGTTCGTTTGCGATTAAATGCAGATGGGAAGTAACTTTTTGCAGATCTTCGCTGGATTTTGTGGCTGTATCGTCTATGACTACAAACAAATCAACATCGCTTCCCTTGGTTGCGTCACCACGCACCGCCGAGCCAAAGATCAATACAGATTTGATTAGTTCGCTATACTGCTGCCTTGCTTCATTTGTGAATTTGATTACTTTTGCCATCATTTCTTTGTTTGAAATTGGCCTGGGTTCTTCTGCATCTTTTTTCTCTTCTTTTCTCTTTGCAAGGACCACTTCTTCAAGCTCATCTTCCAAGGTTTCCAAAGGCATAAATTATCTTTTGAAGAACCCTATTTAAATATTGCATGAGTTGAAGAAAATGACTGAACCGTGGCTTTTGTTTGCAATTTCATTTGCATTTTTTCATTCAGTCGTTTCGATATTGGACAAAATACTGTTGAAAAATAAGGGTATAGAGCCGTTGAGTATATCGACTTTCAGGCTTGGGACAAATGCGGTTTTTGCTCTAATAATAGCTTCGTTTCTTTTTGATTTTAGTATTCCGTCATCCGGAATTTTATATAATATATTTTTACTTTCTATTGTCTTTTCAGCTGCAGTACTTTTCTATTTTATACCTATGAAACTTGGCGATGTTTCTCAATTAATACCATTTAGAGAGGCGATAACAACTTTCCTGTCGTTTGTCTTAGCTGTGATTTTGTTATCAGAAGTGGTATCAATTTTTGATCTATTCGGAACTTTAGCTATTATTGTTGGAAGTTATATATTGCTTACAGATGGGAAAATAATTATTCCAAAAGTTTCAAATGCCTTAGCATTTATCGCAATTGATGGTATCTTGCTGGCTGTTTTCTGGGTATTCGCAAAACCCGTATCACTTACATTACATCCATCCTTATTCAATTTCTACATGTACAGTTTTGTTTCTGTCATTTTGTTTATGATTAATTCTGGTGTAAATTACAAGAATCAACTGAAGACGTTCAGAACAGTTTTGAATAACAAAAGGGTTCTTTCTTTGTCTCTAGGCGCATCTTTGTCAGCTACAATTGGGACATTATCGCTATTTTACGGGTTAACACTTGGTCAAGCTGCAGAAGTATTGCCTATAACTAAAATATTGCCGGTTTTTGTTGTGTTGATAGGCTGGCTTGTACTGAAAGAGAAATCTGGAATAGTAAGACTCATTGGTTCAATACTGGCAATTGTTGGAGTGTATTTGATAACTATCTGAATTCTTCTTTTGCTGTTTCTTCAGGTTTCTTTCCTTTCTCAATTGCCTTGCCTGGTATGAATCTGAATGTTTCCTCTGGAACCATTATCAACCCTTTTAGCGGATCGCGTATATGGTCCATCACAACAGCCATCTGCCTTTCTTCGGAATAGAAGCCTTCAGGCGAAACTCCATAGAATGATAAAGGTAATTTATCGGGTGATGTATTTTTCAACAGCTCGTCCACAACCATCCTCAAAGCAATCATGGAACTTTTCATTATTTCTTGAGGAGACTTTCCTCCACCCCGCTCAAAAACCAAATAACCGAACTTGAATCCCTTTTCCTTAAGTTTGAAGTGATAGTTGTATAAAATCCTTTGCGCATCGCTGCCTATATCAAACGCCTCATGAGAATGCAATGGATATGGATAGTAGATATGTGTTACGTACACATGCGTGCCAAAATCTTTAGGCACAGTCTCCAATTCCTTTACTGGATCTATCGCGTTGCTAAGCCAATGGTTGAAATCTACTACCAATTTTATATAGTCTTTAGACTGCGGTCTTACTTTATGGATAGCCTGAATAAAATTATACATATCCTTGGCTCTTATTATTCTTTGCAGCCCTTCCATTCCAGGCTCCATCGGCTCTGGATTTTCAAATGCAAAAAACACATCCTTTAGTTCCTCGATTTTTTCAAATGCATTCTTCTTATAAAACTGCTCGAATTTATCTATAGGGATGTTAAGTCTCTTTGCAGTTTCTGACAAATACTCCGGTATGATTATATTGCCCACAGGAGTTTCGAAATGCCCGATTATGTATCGAATTCCGACAGCAGCTACTATATCCGGATGCATAAAAATATACTTTGTTTTAGGGTCGATTAGTGATCTGCCCCATTCCTTTTCCAGATCTGCCATTGATTTGTTGCCGAAGAAAATCTTCCAAACTGGTTCTTTGGGATCGTCTTTTTTAAATTCGAGATATTTAGCAACAACCATGTATGCTATATCTTCATTTTGCATAACACCTCTTCCGTATTCTCCTGCTCCAAAAGCCATCCAAAAATTATAAAGGTATTCGATTAACAATTCCTTTTCCTCAGGAGATAGTCTATCTGCAAGTGTTATCCATTCGTCAGGCGTCATTTTTTTTAATTCTTCAAGCCTTTGCTTAGCAAATTCTTCCTGTCTTCTAATAGCTTCTTCTTGCTCTGCGAATCTTCTCTGCTCTTCAGGGGGAAGTTGCTCAAACCTCCCAGTCTCAAGACTAAATCTTCTTGTTCCTCTTCTCTGCGAAAGTTTTTCAATAAATTCCTGGAAAAATGGGGACATATAATATTGTTGTGCTTCCATGCCTAAACTGGGCAATCCTGTACGAGCTATCTCTAAACCACCAATCAAATTTTCTTTAAACCATTTCTTAAGTTCAGGCACTTCTCCCAAAAGCGTTGTCCAATCAAATCTTCCTTTAAAATCAAGCGTGAATTGCCTTGTAACCCTGAATCGCTCAACTATGAAAGCAAGTGCTGCGCTGTTTGAAATGTGTATGTTCACAAATTTCGGCAAATACTTCTTGCCCATCTCCTTGTTTTTCACAAAAAATTCATACAGATAATCCAAGTATTGGTGCAGTCTTCTGTGGCTTTGTTTCCAGCGTATTTCAAGTGCATTTTCTAAAGCCACATGCTCGCCTATTTCTCCGTGTATCCCCCAGTCGATGTTCAAATTGTCTATAGATATCTTCAATTTGGCCACCAACTCAGGATCAAAAAATTCCGTTGATGTTGATGTCTCCATGTTGACCATGACAAACCTAACACCGTAAGTTGTTATCTGCTGTATCTTGCTGCCAAAACCCAACCCGATGCTAGGATCGTGTGCAATTCCCCACATGCCTGTCGAGACGCCTAAGATGTATTCTTCTTTTTTATCAGCCATCAAGGACCACTTTTGAAGCCCGGTATCCCGTATCTTGACCTGAGATAATTATTAGCGGGCACCCACATCGTATCTCTAATTTCCCTGAAATATTGTCTTGTAATCAAGTTTTCAAAATTAGTTTCATAGGGAGCACTCTTGACCAATCCACGTGTAATAGAATTTGCCCAGTCTCTCATCTTCATAGTCATCGCGCTTATCACTCTCTCTTTCGTTTCAGTTACCTTCTTCATCTCCTTTTCTGTAACAAGAGGCCTTTGAACAAAAGTTGTGCCAAACAGTTCTGGATATTTTGCTTTCAATTCCGGATATCTTTCTTCTATTATTTCAGCTATCCTTTTTCCTTGAGCAGTTTCTCCCAATAAATCCGTTATATAATTTTCCGACTGCTTTTCTTTTGCAACCAACTCTATGTAACGCATTAGTACAACATTCTGGCTATCTAGGTAAGGGCGCCACGGGTCGAACATCGGGTTTTCTATCTCTACACCATCTGCATATCTAGTAACGCCTCTAACAATCGTTATTTCCCAAACTTTGAAGTACGGCCAATTGGGGAATAATGCACTTCCATCGTTTATCATCCATTGCCTAGCCCTCAAGATATCGAGTGCAGTAAGCTTGACATTCCAAACACGCTCGGCTACTGGAATGAAAGCCAACACCCATTTGTCTATAGGCTCTATTCCTGTATGATAGTCTCTGATTCTCCTGTATCTGTTTTTGTTTTCATCAGACCATGTGGGCATTTCTGTTTTTATCCATTCTTTGAAACCTTTTGGAAATTTCGGATATTTGAGCAAATCGTATTCGTCGATGAATGCTTCCTTAGACCGTTTAAACAAATCAGGCAACGACATTCCTTTCCAAGCCCAAATTACTTGTATATCCATAGAATAGGCTTCGGAAACTCCTCGCCTAGCCCAGCTGACTGATCGATTTAATATGCGCCTGCCCTCTTCTGTTTCACCCAGCTCTCTTATGTTACGGAATCTCTCTATGATTGGCCTTAAATAATTTCTATATTCTTGTATGGACTTTCTTCTGGCTTCCACCAGTTCCGATATTCTATTGAATCTTCCTAATACAGTCTCCCTAAAAAGTTCTTTCCACTTGACATAAAGCTTGTTCTTAGTTGCCAGCACAACTCCTTCTGCTTCTGTAACTTTTAATTTTTCCGCAATTTTTTTAGGATCTGTATCTTCATCCTTCAATTTCAAGAAATCAACTATAATCGTGGGCCATCTGGATGCAATCAACTTCAATGCTATGCCTTCGCCTGTATGGACATCAACCTGATCGATAAAAATAGACTTCAGCGTTTGCTCGTTTTTCATCATCAAATCTTCGTTCTTTACTTTCTTTCCCTTCTCAATTGCTTCGAAATAATCCAAGAACTCCCTGTACTTTCTCTGATCGTGCAGCAGCAAATCAAAATCAGATACGGCAGAAGAAATGCTTGCCAGTCCCTGCTTGATTAAATTTTCCAATTGCTGTTTTTGCTGTATTGTAAGCTGATAAAATTGCGCGTGAACTGGAGAAACCTCAGACCACTCGAAAAGCTTGTACCTTTGGAAGCGGTTTCTACCTAAATAATATAGGAATGGTGTAACTATTCTTGAACTGACGCCAGGCAAAGAAGATAGATCCAGATAAGTGCGCATGTTCATAGGCGCTACATGAATTAATTCCCCTGGTATGAACATGTCGCCTCTTGCAGGCGTGGTATATGAAGTTGGGTGCGGTACTACATTCACAAATTCTTGCAATGCTGATGTTACCATATAAACACCTTATAAAGTCATTAGATAAATTCCCAAAATAACGAAAAATATTCCAATTAATATAGCTGTTTTAGACATTGCAGGCGGCTGATATTCGCCTGCAGCAGGAACGCCGAACATCAAAAACAGGCCAAACACCACTGACAACCCTCCGATTATCTTGAATAAAACCATCTACTCCCCTATATGTAATAATTAATATTCTGTATTATAAGAAAATAATAGAGAGTATGCCAGTATTTGCAAGAACGAAGCTGTACATGGAGGAATATTGCCTCACGCATTACAGACCTAGAGTTGAGCTTACATTCACAGGACCTAATCCGCAGAATATCTATCCGAAAATTATGGACATCTTGACTAGAAATGTAATTGTCCCGAGGGAGAATATCCAGGAAAAGGGGTTCAGGTGGGATAGAAGCGGCGCTACCGAAACCTTTTCAGCAGCAATAGAAGCAGTAAAAGATTTTGATAAGTTTTCTTACATGTATTTTACCATCGACATCACAGGCAACATAAAACCAAGCAAAGAATTTGGCAAGGAGGGCAATGTTACTATAATTATTGAGGGGAGAGTTGTTACGGAATATCCGCAAGATACTGTATGGGAGAGGAGTTTTCTGTATGAGGTTTTTAGAATGTTCTATCACAGGGTTCTTTATCAGGATGCAAGATACAAGTATCTCCACAACTGCAGGGAATGGATGATTGTTATGCAAAATGAAATAAAGTCTTTCTTCAATATTTTGCAAAAGGCTTGATTATGGCGTTTGAAATTGTAGACGACTTTAATGTGCCGAAAGAAGTTACGTCCGTTACATATTTTGGGCCAGACCCGTTTAGGATTTATACCAGGATATCCCCATTGCTGCAGATAATTTTTCAAGGCAAAGGAGAAGATGTGTATGAGGATGATTTCAGATGGGACAACTCTGGCGACCCGCAAAGCTTTTATTTTAGATTCAGGCTTGAGAAGGGATTGGACAAATGGACAAGATCAAATTTTGTTATCAGAGTTTACGGCCATCAGCCTAAAGACCCGGCAGCACCAAGCGGGAGAATGACAATAGAATTTATGGGCACTCTTAGAACTTCGTATCCAGTTGGGAGCGATTCGGTATCAAAAGCTCTCTTCGTGCCTTTCCTATACCTCTACCATTATGTGATGTACAATCAAATAAGGCGAAGGTATCTTTTGATGTATGCGACAAGGATTGAAAAATTTATGAATGAGTTGAGAGCTATATTGGGAATAATGCAGAAACCGAGGTTGACCTGATGGGAATATTTTCACGTTTGTTTGGTATATTCAAAAGAAAGACTGAAGAAGCGCCGGAAGATTTGCCCGAAGAAATACCGCTGTCTGCATTGGAAATCAACCAAGAAACAACAACAATCGAAAACCTCAAGGCAAAAATGGATCTAATTACAACACATTTTGATACTTTGAAAACGCAGTACGAAGTTCTGAATGGAAAAATATCCTCTATAGAGAAGATGGTCAAAGAAATGTATGAGATGTCTAAGAGCTAGATTTGTTTTTGAGAAATTGCAAGATTTTGTTTACAGCCTGTTCCAAGGTTAGTTTAGAATTGTCAACCACCAGATCAGCAAGTTTTTTTTGCTCAAGATAATCAAAGCCGTATATCCTTTTCCATTCTTTTCTTTCTATATTCTCTCTTTCTGAAAGCAATTCAGCCGCTTCTTTCAGTGGAATGCCGTCTCTTTTAGCAACTCGCTCTGCTCTAACTTTTAAAGAAGTGTCCACCCAGATTTTATAATCGGCCAAATTTTCAAGCATTTTTATCGACAATTTCCCGCAAACAATCACATTGCCTTTCTCCGCAACCTCCACTTGTTTTTTATCTAAAATATCCCGATGGAACCTTTCGCTTTTGCCTAATGCAGTCTGCCAGACCTTTAATGCCGCCAAACTTTCTTTCTTTGTGTTTGCATAGCTTTTCTGAATTTTGCCAGGCGAGAAATATTTTAGCTTCAATTTTTTTGCAACTTCTTTTGCTATGCTGGAAGTGCCGGCGCCAGGCGGGCCTGAGACGGCTATGACAATTCTACCCATATAGAAAAATAGCAGTTGTAGAATAAATTACTGGAAGTCTATAGAAAAGGGCCTGAATAACTCTACTCTAGTTTCTTCCAAACATGACTCGCATAAGTGGGAGCCGTTGGATTCTGTTATCATGTCTGATATCTGCCCGCAATTGTCGCATATGTTTATGTCGGTCAAAATTTTTCTTTCTGATATGATAATTGGATTGAATGTCCTGCTGCTGACAGACTCTTCATGAAGACTTTGCCATAGTGTCAGTTGCGAATAGGCGTGGTGCATCCTGAAATCGTAGTTGAAGTTTTTCTCAAAATTGCCTGCCAGTTCCTGGCTGGATTCCTTGATTATCAAATACATTTCATAGAGATAGCAACAAGGGCATGCTATCTCGCCTACGTTACCTTTACATTTGATGCAATAGGCTCCATCTGTGTCTAATCGCAGTATGGATTTGATATCATTGTGTTTTGCTAGTATTTTTGGGGATAGATGTTGGTGCTGGATCAGAAAGAGCCATTTATTCACATTTGAGAACAAACAGTCTGTGCAAATGAAGTTAGAAACTGGTTCCAAGCATAATTTGCAAACGGTTGTTTCTTCCATCAAGATCATCATTGTCAGTTGTAATTGATTTAGGCTATATATATGTCTTGCCTATAAAAAGTAAACTTTAAATAATGGAAATACAATAAAAACTTAGCTGATTGTGATGAAAACTTCAAAAAAATTAGATGCTTCAAGCAGGGTTATTATTTCTGAGTTGGGCAAAAACGGTAGGACGAAATTAACTGCTTTGGCCAAAAAACTTAGCATCACACCAGCTGCTGTCAAGGAAAGGGTAGAAAGGCTGATGGAAAAAAATATTGTTAGAGTTATAGGAGTTCTTAACGTAAGTGAGCTGTTTCCTATTAGTTCTATAATTGGCATTGAAGCAGATGCCAACACAGTCAACATTCTTATAAGGAAATTCAGAACTTGTCCTTTAGCCTTTCATTTATCTAAAACCACTGGTGTATACAATCTCGTTATTGGCATGGTTGCTGAGGATATGGAGCATCTGGAAAACAGAATCAACTATCACATAAGAAATGAACCGGGATTGAAGCATGTTGAAGTGAATATTGGGCATGGAGCGATAGTTCCTGAGTTCAGGCAATTGCGTTTATGGCAGAAGGAAAAGACAGATACATGCATATGTTTTGGCGGGCGATGCGATGAATGTCCGGCGTATGTAGATTTAGGCGGCAGTTGCAGAGGGTGTCCTGATACATTATTTTATAAAGATGAAGAATGATTAAGTAAAATATGAAAAGCGTCAAGGTAATTGCTCCTGCTACCGCAGCTAATTTAGGACCTGGCTTTGATGTATTTGCTGTTGCCTTAAAGCAGCCTCATGATATTGTAGAGGTTGAAGTTAAAGATACTCCAGGTATAGAGATGGAAATTTCTGGCTATTCAGTGCCTACAGAGCCTAGGAAAAATACTGGCGGGTATGTTGCGATGAGGATGCTTGAAAGTTTTAGGATCAAGGATGGTTTAAGAATCAAACTTCAGAAGAATATACCTCCGGCTATGGGTATGGGAAGCTCTGCTGCCAGTGCTGCTGGTGTTGCTTATTGTATAAACAAATTGTTTGATTTGAAACTGCCAACAGATGACTTAATCCAGTTTGCCTCCTATGGGGAAATCATATCGGCTGGCGATGCGCATGCTGATAATGTTGCTGGTGCAATACAAGGCGGATTTTCTCTAGTTATTTCTAGGGAACCTATACATGTCATGAATTTGGAACCTCCAGAGGATATGGGAGTAGTCATAGCGACTCCAAACATCGAAAAGGGTTCTACTAAATTATCCAGAGAAGCTGTGCCAAGGGAAATACCTATAATCAGCTTAAGGGAAAATGTAGGCCATGCATCTTTGCTTGCAATTGGAATGGCAACGAAGAATATTGATTATATTAAAAAGGGCATGAATGATGTTGTAGTCGAGCCGTCAAGAGTTAGGTATGGTATTTTTAGGGAATTTTCTAAATTAAAGAAGCTTGGACAGGAATTGAACGCTGGAATAGCTGGTAGCGGTGCCGGCCCTTCTATACTGGGAATTATTGAAAAGAATAAACGGGAGGAGTTGGCTAAAGGTATGAAAGAAATTTTTGAAAATGCGGGATATCATTGTGATTTATTTATTACAGAAGTTGGAGAAGGGGTTAGGGAAGTTTAGGCAACTACCTTAGTGGAGACCAATTGTTCTAGCATAGCTAAGCTTACTTCAATACTAGTTACAGCCTCTCTTCCATCCGTATAATGCGCGACCCTTTCCAGTCCCTTGCTTGATGGTCTTGTTTTAAGTACAGTTATTCGTTTTGATTCTTCCTCTGAAAGGTTGCCTACTGATCTGATATAGTCTCTACCTATGGCAACCATCCGATCTATATTTTCTGGAGGTACTAATGTTTCATCAAGATGTGTCACATAACTTGGACCGGCACCGTTCTTAGCAGGATATCCGCCGAGAAGTATCATTTCATCTGAGTAAGCTTCCCAATCACTAAACCTTTCGTTAGGAGCGAAACCCTTTACCTGCGCTCTCGCCAGGGTGTGCGTACCTTCATGCGCAGAATATTCTCCTACTGTTCTTACGAGCTGTTGAGCTGGTATATCAGCTTTTGGATACTCTTTAGCAACATGGCGAAGTATCGCTACCTGACGACCTGTGATATCACTCATCTTAACCGTTTCTGGTGCGCCTTTCATAAATTGATTTACTACATCCAAACGTCGTCCTTCAGGGAGTGTTAGAAAAGCGCTCCTAGCAGCTGCACCAACTATCATACTAGTTGCGTATAATGCTCTTTCTAATCCACGATAATCAGTCGTAAATGCCTGCACAGGAGGTCTTAAAACATTTGTAGATTGCTTTTCCCATGGTGGCACGAAAAGTAGCACAGCATGTCCATTAATTGGTTCGTAACGTAGCAACTCTGCATCTTCTCCTTCTGGTACGATAAATACATATCCACCAAGTACATTTGGCGCTATGTTATCCCAATGACCTTCCTTACGACCTTTGATTTCAGAATGTACAGCTTTTTTTGCTATATCGTACCTCGATAAACCTAGTCCATGAATCTCGTTCAATGCAAAGTAAGGTGCAGTACGTGCAGTTGCTGACATGCCTCCCCCCTTTCTCAAGGGATAGGCCTGAGATACCGCAACAAGATATGGTCCTCTCAATTCAAATTCTCCCATTGCAATATGCAAAGTTGTATTCACTAATTCCGAATTTGGATGATCGGGATTTTGTGGTAATTCTCTCAATTGGTCTCCATAAGTACCTCCAAATAAAGTAATAGCGCGCCTTCTATCAAATAAACCTAAATCTAACTTGCCAAGCAATTGAAAATAGTAATGATTACGCGGTTCCTCAAGAGCAAATCCTCCAACATCATAGCCTCCAAAATTTGCAACAGTTGCACTTGATCGAAATGAAATTTCTGACCTTATGTTACTTGCCATATAAACAAACACCCATTACTAGGCTTTTATAAGCTTTGTTATTATTTAAGTTTTTCCCTTTTTAATTAAAACTTTATTTACATTAAGCTTAAATCTCTTTAAATCTTCCTTATTTTGTGGTAATCATATGACTGAACAAGAGCCTACACGTTTTGAAAGACCTGAATATAGCTTCTCTGTCGAAGGTAGAGGAATCTTTTCTGTTCGCTATAGGATGCATGCTGATAATTTAGATATTAGATTTACCCCACCAGGTGGAACTTTCGTAGAACGCACTGTACGTATGTCGGAAAATTCGGAAGAAGTTTATAGAGCTTATAGCCGAGAAGCAATTGGACTTGGACAGTATTTATCCGATCCTCAAGTAGTAAGGGGGTTCCGATCCAGCTATGAACGCTTTTTAGAAGAATATGAAGCTTCGCGGCAACCAAAACCAGCAGAATCTGATTCGCCCTCAGAACAATCCCCTACCTCAACTCAAATATAGAGAACCGTTTTTTAAACTTCGTAAGAACCCCTTAGTTATTTAATTCTTCTGCACAACTTTAATTGATTTCGAATGATTATAGGTTTAGTTGGCAAGCCATCTTCAGGAAAAAGTTCTTTCTTCAAAGCATCAACAATGATTGATGTAAAAATATCTCCCGTACCTTTTACAACAATACAACCTAACATAGGTATTGCTTACATCGCAATTGACTGTGTTGAAAAGGAATTAAATGTAAAATGCAACCCTAAGCATGGCTATTGCAAAAACGGTAAAAGATTCATTCCAGTAAAGTTGGCTGATGTTGGCGGACTAATTCCTGGTTCGCATCTAGGTAAAGGTATAGGCAATAAATTCTTGGATGAAATTAGACAAGCATCAGCACTAATACAAGTTATAGATGCATCAGGATTGACCGATTCTGAAGGAAATCCAGCCACAAACTACGATCCTAATACAGAGATAGAATTTTTGGAAAACGAAATTGATTTGTGGTTTGCAGATGTAATAAAACGGGCCTTACAAAAAATTACAAAGGTCTCTTCAAAGGCAGAATTAATACAAATCCTATCAGAGCAATTGAGCGGATTGGAACTAACAAAATCGTCTATAGAAAAAGCGTTAGAGCAAACTTCCTATACAGATGCGGAAAACTTTGCTAGGGCAATTAGAAAAATCTCCAAGCCAATTATACTTGCTGCTAATAAAATTGATTTGAAACATGCTCAGGAGAATTTTGAAAGGTTAAAACAGAAATATAAAAGTATAGTACCTACATCTGCAGAAGCTGAAATTGCTTTAAAGAAAGCTTCAGAAAAAGGACTAATTGAGTATTCTGCTGGGAATGGATTTGAAATTAAAGGCAGTCTAGAAGAAAATCAGAAGAAAGCTTTGGACTTTATAAAAACAGAGGTTATAGAAAAATATGGCTCTACTGGGGTGCAAAATTGTTTGAATAAAGCTGTCTTTGAATTATTGAATTACATCGCAGTATATCCTGTTGCTGATACGAATAAGCTCGCTGATAAGGACGGGAATGTGCTTCCAGATGTCCATTTAGTTCCGCAAAATACTACAGCAAAAGAATTGGCATTCAAAATCCACACGACAATAGGGGAAAAATTCATAGCTGGAATCGATGCTAGAACAAAAAGGAGACTATCAGCGGATTATCAGTTGAAAAATAATGATGTTGTAGAAATTATATTTTCAAAGTAGAATTTTAAAATAATTTATAAAGCTCTGCTTTAACTCTTCCCATTATCTCATCTTTAACTTTACCATAACTTCTTATCACTGAAGATTTTTCTAAAGTAAAAATAGTGTTAACTTTTATTCTGCTAGGTTTCGGCAAATAACCTTCTTTCAAATCTTTATTGTCAATTAAAACAGAATGGTCAATATTTTTGATATTTGACGTAATTCCGCAAGAAATAAAATCAATTGATTTTCTGTTGTAATCTGTTCTTGATAGTATTAAAACAGGTCTCTTTTTAGTTGATTTTAAATTAGTAAAAGGGAATGGTATAAATACTATTTCCCCTTGCTCAAAGTTTATCCCAAATTTCATCTTCTTTATTCTCCCACAGGCGTTTAGCGACTTTTTCTGCATGCTTCAGCATATAATCAAACTCTCGTGTAAATCTTTTCGATACTTCTGAAGATTTTTCTATGAGCAGTTTATCACCACGCCTTACAAGCAATAATTCATCGCCTCTTTTTATGCCCACTTCCTTTCTAATATCAGCTGGAATTGCTATTTGTCCCTTCTGAGAAACTTTGATAGTTTTAAATTTTATCTCATTTTTTAACATATATGATGTAAGGATTTTCTTACTTATAAAGCTTATAAGATTTAAGTTCTATACTTTCTTATGCGACCGCATTTCATTTTCATAACCGGTGGGGTTGTTTCTGGTTTAGGCAAAGGAATCAGCACTGCTTCTATAGCGAAAATTCTGCAGGCTAAAGGATTCAACGTAACTGCAATGAAGAT
>JACQIA010000045.1 GCA_016198705.1 Candidatus Aenigmatarchaeota archaeon | reverse complement strand
TTAAAACTAGAAATGCTCATGAAAAATAGATAAATATTGTTGCATGATTCATTAATTATTGTTAAATATGGGAGAAATTCTAGAAAAAAAATCTATATTGAAAACTGGCAGATTAGAAGTAATTTCAGCCAAAGCCAAACTTGATAACGGTAATTTAGTGAATTTTTCATATGCGAAATTCCCCATGACAGTATCTATTGTTCCTGTTGACAAAAACAATAACGTATATCTCACCAAAGAGTGGAGACTAGCCTGGGAAAGGCATATCATACAAATACCGGCTGGTGTATGCGAGAATAAAGAGGAGGAGAATAATCCTGAAATTAGAGCCGCTAAAGAATTGGTAGAAGAAGTGGGGATGAAGGCTAAAACTTTAGAGAAACTGGCTACAACTGCTGTATCCGCGAATAGCAATGGTATTCATCATATTTTCTTAGCTATAGAATTGGATAAAACGGAAAAAAAGCCTGAAGAGAATGAAATTATAGAAGTGATAAAGATGCCTATAAACAAGGCGTTTAAAATGTTTCTTGATGGTGAATTGACAACGGCATATACACTTTTAGGATTAAAACTTGCGAAGGAGAAATTAAATATATGAAAGTGATGATTGGATTGGAAATCCATGTTCACTTGCTTACAGAAAGCAAACTTTTCTGCAGATGCTCAAGTAATTACGACGGCAAAGATCCCAATTCCAATACATGCCCGATTTGTCTAGGTTTCCCGGGCAGTAAACCTGCGGTTAATAAGAAAGTTATAGACTCTGGGATAATGATTGCGAAAGCTTTGAACTGCAGGATAGCCCCAGAAATGTTCTTCTCAAGGAAAACTTACTTCTATCCAGACATGGCAAAAAATTTTCAGATAACTCAATATGAAATTCCCTTATCTAACAATGGTTATTTGGAAGTATTTGACAAGAAGATTAGGATAAGAAGAGTCCATATTGAAGAAGATCCTGCGAAGCTTGTGCATGTCGGTGGGGGAATAACTTCTGCACAGTATGTGTTGGCGGATTATAATCGTTCGGGTGCTCCGATGGTTGAGATAGTTACAGAACCGGATTTTATAGATACGAAAGAAGTTAGGGAATTTCTATCGAAATTAACATCCATACTGGAACATTTGGAGGTATTTGATGCCAGCAAAGAAGGCTCGATGCGTGCAGATGCTAATGTTTCTTTGGAAGGTGGAGAAAGGGCTGAGGTGAAGAATATTACGGGATTTGCTAATGTTGAAAAGGCTTTGAACTATGAAATTGTTAGGCAGAAGAATTTGCTTCAGATGGGAATGAAAGTTCAAAGGGAAACTAGGCATTTTGATGCAGACACTAACACTACAGTAACTTTGAGAAAAAAAGAGCTTGAGGAGGATTACGGATATATTTTTGAGCCAGATTTGACGATGATTGAGATTGGGAAGGTTTGGGTAGATAAGATGGCTAAACAAATGCCAGAATTGCCTGACCAGAGAATTGAGAGATTTGTCAAAGAATACAAAATCCCTGAAAGGGATGCGAAAGTTATAGTTTATGTTGACAAGGCATTAGCAGATTTCTTCGAGGCATGCGTAAAATTGTTTAATAAATCAGAATTTATTGCCAAATGGATTGTGACGGACTTGTTGAAGGTTTTGAATTGGAATGGATTGACCATCAGGCAGTCAAAAATTACACCCAAACTTTTTGTAGAATTTGTAGATTCGATGGATAGAGGAACAATAACCGAAAGATTTGGAAAAGAACTGATAAAGGAACTTGTACCATCAGGGAAATCCGTAAGAGAATTGATCAAGGAAAAAGGTTTGCCCAAAAAAATAGATTTGGAATCTGTAATAAAGGAAGTTATTGAGGAGAATAAGAAAGCTGTAGAGAATTATAAGACAGGAAATGAGAAATCTATACAATTCCTTATAGGACAGGTCCTTAAAAAGACGAAATCTTCAGCAGATCCCAATAAAATCAGAGAAATCCTTAAAAGGCTCATTTAAGCTTCAATCTATATTTTGGTGAAGTAAGATGATTAGAAAAACAAAAGTTATTGCAACGTTGGGTCCTGCCTCTAAAAGAACATCCATGATAAAACGCTTAGTTGATGAAGGAGTTGCTATATTTCGTTTAAATTTGGCGCATGGAAACAGAAAAAGCCATGAAGAAATGGTGAACTTGATAAAAAGATTGGATCTTCCTGTAAAATTAATGGCGGATATACCAGGACCGAAAATAAGAATAGGGCAGTTGCCAGCTACTGGTATAGACCTTATAACAGGATCTGAAGTGTATATGGAATTTGGAAAAAACGCATATGAAGATAACGTAATACCGATACCTTATTCTTCAAAAATATCTGCAAAGGTTGGCGACGAGATTTTCCTTGATGATGGTGCAATTGCTCTTGAAGCGAAAAAGATTGCAAAAGACAAGATATTATGCGAAGTTTTGCATGGTGGATTATTATTATCAAGAAAGGGTGTCAATATAAGTTCATTCACGCCAGAAATGCCATTTTCAATTATGGATAAAGGCAAAATTATCTTTGCCAAAGAATTGGGTGTAGATTTTATTGCATTATCTTTTGTAAATGATGCGTCTAACGTTGAATATGTAAGATCTATAGTAAAAGCTCCTAAGATAAAATTAATCTCGAAGATAGAGACTGTCAACTCGCTGAAAAATATCGATAAAATAATAGAAGTGTCTGATGGTATAATGATAGCTCGCGGTGATTTAGGTTTGCAGGTTCCAATAGAAGAACTTCCTTTGCACCAGAAAAATATAATCAAAAAATGTCATAAGGCAAATAAACCAGTTATAGTGGCTACGCATATACTTCTTTCTATGGTACGTTCTCCGTTTCCATCACGTGCAGAAGTTTTAGATATAGCAAACTCTGTATTTGATGGTGTTGATGCCATTATGCTATCAAATGAGACGGCTGCTGGCGCCTATCCGATAGAAGCTGTTAGGATGGCAGTAAAAGTTATTGAAGCTACAGAAAAATCCGGCTATAGAAATCAGATTTAAATAATAACTTAATCGTACAATAGTTTGTAAGTTGCCTTCGTAGCTCAGACTAGTAAAACTAGGAGCAATAGGTAGAGCAACTGACTTCGATGAGAAGGTTGAAACTGTTAATCAGGAGGTCGGGAGTTCGAGTCTCCCCGAAGGCGCCTAAATTTTTTTAGAAAATAATTTAAATGAGTAATTCATATTATAAAGAGAATTAAATGAATGATAAATCGGGAAAAAAAGTAAAGGCAATTGAAGTCCACAACGGGAAAAAAATTTCACAACTTCTTTCAGAAATGACTCAAACAGGATTTCAAGGAAGAAAGTTGGGGGAAGTAGTAGATGTCTGGGAAAAGATGATTAAAGATCCGAATGTCACAATTTTCTTCGGATACGCAGGCTCCTTAAGCACAACAGGGCAATGGAAAATCATAAAATGGCTGATAGAAAATCATTTTATTGACGTATTGGTTCCCACTGGTGCAAACATTTCAGAAGATATTGTAGATGCCATGGGATTTGACTACATGAAAGGCTCTCCTGTGGCTGATGATGCAAAATTGTTTAAAGAAGGATATAACAGATACTATGATGTTTACGGTGCCGAGATTGATTATCTTGAAATGACAGAATTAATTGCGGATTTTATTGTCACATTAGATGAAAATCATAGATATTCTTCAAGGGGATTCCTGCATCTGTTTGGTAAATGGTTAAGCAAAAAAGGGATTAAAAGCATAGTTTCAACGGCTGCAGAAAATAATGTTCCAATCTTCTGTCCTGCCATCATAGACAGTCCTTATGGTGATGCTGCATTGATTGCAAGAAGCAGAGGTTTCAATCTAACATTGGATAGTGTAAAGGATTATGTAGAATTCATGAGTATGGGGGAGAAGGTGAGCGATACTGGTGTCATCTATATAGGTGGTGGCGTACCTAAGGATTTCATTCAACTATTTGCTGTTACAGGTGATTTATTGTATAAAGATAGAAAAATTCCAAATAGAAAAGATGCATTGATGAGAAAAGGTACTGATGAAACATATTATCCTCACAAGTACGCAATACAGATAACTACTGATTCCCCTCAGTGGGGAGGATTGTCGGGTTGCACTTTTGAGGAAGCATCAAGCTGGGGTAAAGAAGTCATCAGTGAAAAAACCATACAATGCTATTCTGATGCTACTATTGCATTGCCTTTGGTTGCGCATGCTTTGGCTGAAAGGGTTAAAATCAAGAGAAAAGGTGCAGAACTCACCTCTTTATTCGACGGCAAGAAGTAATGCTTTTATAATCTGAAAATCAGTTCTGAACTATGAAGAAACTGAAGAAGGATGGATATTTGGATTATGAGAAAATTTTAATTAGGCAGAAAAGTTTGAATGAATTGGTTCGAGAGACTATAGATGACAATACAAAAACATTGTTGGATTATCGTGCTGGTAATAGAGATTCTTTGGACAAATTGATTGACGAAGTGATGAAGAAATCTGGTGGGAGAGCAGATCCAAAGAAGATACGGGACATGATAATAAATAAGTTATAAAGGGTTTTATCTTCTAATTCTAAAATTGTTTATAAGGACCCGTGCGGAAACTGGATATCCGACGAGGCTTCGGTCTTATGGTAGCAACCTCGGGTTAAGGGTTCGAATCCCTTCGGGTCCACTTAACCTAAGGTTACATTTAAGGTAGCTTTGATTTTATTTCACTATTTCAATATCATTTATTTCTACTCTCGACCATCCCTCGCCGTTCACATGACTGTTTATCCTCAGACGCCACTTGTCATTCTTATCGAGGCTTGATATGCTGTGTTCCGTCGTCATATCATCGATAAAGTCGAGTTTGATCCCAGAACTGTCCTCGACTATAACGCCTTTGCCTGTATTCTCAACAGTAAACCAGTCGAACTTGAAATGCTCCCGAATATTGCCCTGTATAAGATTGTGCCTTGTTCCCAAGCATCTTATGCCGTATTTCGTCTCCTTGGAATCCACAAGGTAAATGCAAATTTCGGAGAAATGATATGCCTCGGTCGTCAGGCATTTCGCCCCATAATAATTGATGTTTTTCCCGCATCCAGCATTCACAGTGCTCATGTTATATAACTGCCCCTCGAAATTGCCCGTGACTTTTACCTTAATTTTTTGATTCATATTCACGTCAAGCAACTTACTTCTTGGCAACGAGTAGCTAGGCGCATAGAATCCCTTGTCGGTGAATTGTATGCCTGCATTGCCTGATGTTGGATATTGAAATGTGCTTAATTTGCCGATTTCAAAAGGATGCCCAGCCCACGTGACTTCTTTGGTTTCTGCTTGGATTACTGTGGGGATAACGTTGAATATTTCTTTTGCGGTATTTTGGGGCTGTGAAGATAAAATTAGTGCCGCTCCTATTACAATAACAATTATGATAATCAATACTGAAGATATGCCTTTTGCCATTGAATTAGATTTAAATTTTGGAAATATATCAATTGTACCTAAGGTCTAAAGTACTTCGGGCCACAAATTTAAGTAAATTGTGATATTGATATAATTATACGCTCCCTTCGTCTAGTCCGGTCAAGGATAAGAGCTTCTCGAATTAAAGCGGAAAAAGCTCTGGACACGGGTTCAAATCCCGTAGGGAGCATTGAATTTTTTAATCATATTTTTAACTGTGCAAATAATATTCAAGCCTATTTATTTCTATCATTTATCAATATGTTTATGCCAAAAGTAATCGTGGCTGAACCTGGAGAAACAAGTTTGGGAAAATATATTGGAGTTTTTATAATTCTATTAATTCTAATTGGTTTGGCAGTAAGTTCTATAGTGATTGTAGGCCCAGGCCAGCGTGGAGTTCTTTTAGAATTTGGGAGGGTGACAGGGGAAGTTTTTGATGAGGGATTGCACATAATAACACCAATTGTAAACAATGCTCCTATAATGGATGTCAGGACGCAAAAATACGAAAGTGATTCAACCGCTGCCTCAAAAGACCTTCAAGATACACATACTAAAGTGGCAGTGAACTATCATTTAGATCCAGAAAGAGTTAATGAAATATATCAAACGCTAGGATCAGGCTATGCTGACAGATTTATATCACCAGCGATTCAAGAAGTTGTTAAAGCTTCCACAGCAAGGTTTAATGCTGAAGAATTAATTACACAAAGACCGCTAGTAAAAGATACTATAGAAGAAGGATTAAAGAGTAGGTTGACTCCAAGAGGTATAATTGTTGAAACTGTTTCTATTACAGATTTCCAATTTAGCCAGCAATTTACCGAAGCTATAGAATCTAAAGTTACAGCTCAACAATTAGCTTTGAAGGCAGAAAACGATTTGAAAAGAATTAAAATAGAAGCAGAACAAGCAATAGAAAAAGCAAAGGGTGAGGCAGAGGCCATCAGGATAATTAACGAAGAATTAGTAAAGAGTCCTCAGTATATAGAATTTCTGGCAACTCAGAAGTGGGATGGCAAATTGCCAATAGCAACTGGAGCAACTACACCATTCATCCAAATACCAACCAGATAAGTTTAGATATATTAAATTTCTACAAAATGCCCAACTTCTATACCATGTTTCTTAACAAACCCAGCATTTACTTCTAAAATATATATTGCCTTTTCTTTCGATTTGTAAATTGGGCATAAAATTCCGCATGGCTGGACATTTTTCTCTATATGAACTATTTCCATGTCTTTGTTTATCCAAATTATGTCCAAAGGTATGCTTGTGTTCATCATCCAGAATCCATAGTAGTCTTCTTTATCAAAAATAAACAGCATACCTTCGTTTTCAGGTAATGATTTTCTAAACATAAGTCCTTTAACTTGTTTTAATGCTGTATCTGCTACCTCTGCTTTTACCGAAGTATTCCCAACAATTACCCTTGCATATTTCAATTCAGATTTATTGATAAAAATCAGTATGATAGCTGCAGCAAGTAATGCGAATATTATAAGGAATTTAAATTCCATATGTTATTTATAAGTGGATACTGTATATGTGCTTTGCAGGGGTCCCGTAGTCTGGTCAATCGGATCAGCCTTAGGAGCTGATGGCTTAGTGCCTTCGTGAGTTCAAATCTCACCCCCTGCATCTTTTGAAATCTAAATAGGAAATGCGTTATAATGGAATAGTGCACGTTAATTCAGTCAATTCATAAACTAAAAGCGAAGCTGGTTCAACTGAATTGGGAATTTGAAACATTTTACAGCCAGTTATAGTTTCATCAGGCAGCAATCTCGGTCTAGAAAAAGATGCGATAGCAAACTCATCGCAACCGTAATCGATTATAGTTTTGTTAGTTAAAGTCATTTTTTCAACTCCAAAAAAGGACACTAAATTATAGGTTTTATTACTTTGATCAAGAAGATTAATTCTATATGCAACAAATTCTTTGGTTTCTTTCAGTTTGTTTGTAGCTGCTAAATCAACTATTACAAATTTTTGATTTTCTAATGCAGGCTTTGCAAGATCGCGCCTAGTATACGAACTTACCTCATAAATTGAAATTACATCTATCTGCAAACCTCCACAATTTGCCGTTTGGGGAATGGTAGTGGGAATTTCTGCTTCAGGCGTTGTAACTTCTTTGGCAGTTTCAGTTTCTCTTGAAGGGATGGTATAAATTATTACAACGATAGCAATGATCCCCATTAAAATAATTAAAGATGCGAAATCGACTGGTTTCTTATTTTTTTCAGTGCTCTTAGCCAAATTATAACCCAAATGAATATTATAAACTCAAACTTCTTAAGCACAACCTTATTTTCTAAAGTAGCTATACAGTGTTGAACCTGTTAAGTGTTTATGAGATTTGTAAAATGCATATCCAACTATAATGCTTGTCACCAAAGTAGGCAAGTATATAGGCAATTCAATGTGAAAACTTTCTAAAATCATGAAAATGCCCAAAAAACCTATTGCAGTCATAGCGCCATTTTTCAGCCATCTATATTTAGCTATTTTGTCTATACCCAAGATAGTTAATTCACGCAATACAATAGCCCCTATACCCAAGCCTATCACTATGTAAAGTAAGTTGGTTGTGAATGCGAATGCCCCGACAACACCATCAAAGCTGAAAGTTGCATCCAGAACTTCCAAATACATGAATTTAGAAACGTTGGACATTTTTTTCCTCATTAATTTTTCCTCTTTTCTTTCCGCTGTTTCTTTAAACCCATAAATAATGAAAAATGCAGCACTACCGATAGATGTAGCCAGCATCATAGTTGGATTGCCTCGAGCAAAATAAAGTAAAACAACCAAGAGTATCGCTGCAAATGCAAAAAACCAGACATCATGGTGCTCTTTCAATAGCCTTTCGTGGATGAATAGAGGATGTTTTCGTTCCATGAAAAGCCAATGAAAATACAGAAGTACCATGAACATACCGCCAAAAATTAAAATTATAGGTTTCTGCTGTTCAATTGCTTCTGCTGCAATAGTGCTACCACCAGTAAAAACTTTCAATAGTTCTATCAGTGAAATATGTGGAATTACCAACCAAACTATTAACAAAGGTAGGATTAATCGCACGAGAAAAACAGATGTAATTATTCCAACATACAAGAACATCTTTCGCCATTTTTGGCTCATAGTCCTTAAAACATGCGCGTTTATTATTGCGTTATCGATGCTATTGACTATTTCGAAAAGAGTTAGACCGAAAATAATTAGCAAAGCTTCTATAAATGTCATTACAAATCACTTTTATTTGTTGTTTTTTATCTTATAAACTATATGGAGCTTCCATTAATAGAAATTAAACAGGAATCGCTAGATGTAAAGTCGTTTAAGTTTGGTTTAAATGGAACGAGTTTTAACTTTAAACCTGGTCAGTACATAATCATGAA
Organism: Candidatus Aenigmatarchaeota archaeon; assembly: GCA_016198705.1. GTDB lineage: Archaea > Aenigmatarchaeota > Aenigmatarchaeia > CG10238-14 > SCSR01 > JACQIA01. The sequence continues at coordinate 31,203 of JACQIA010000045.1, read as the reverse complement.
GTTGGATGTAATCGATGAAAGAAACGGCGTCAGGATGTTCTCATTGTCATCCTCCCCGACGGAAACTGGATATATCATGATTTCCACGAAAATGACTGGAAGCAATTTCAAGAAAAAATTAGAATCTATGAACATAGGCGATAAGGTGGATATCCGAGGGCCTTTTGGACGATTTCTACTGCAAGAAGATCATTCCAAGACTGCAGTTATGCTGACTGGTGGCATAGGGATAACACCTTTCAGAGATATGATAAAATTTGCCACTGACAAAAAATTGAATTTAAAAATCATTTTATTGTACTCGAACAAAATGCCTGAAGAAATATCATTTGGAAAAGAATTTGACGAATGGCAGAGAATAAATCCAAACCTGAAGGTTGTCTATACTGTTACCAGGCCTGAAGAATCCAAGATGAAGTGGGAAGGTGTTAAAGGAAGGATTGACGCGGCGATGATGAAAAATAATGTGAAGGATATGGAAAATTCTATATTTTATGTATGTGGACCGCCTGCTATGGTTGATGCTATGGTCACTACTTTGAAAAATATGGGCGTAAGTGATAACAATATAAAGATTGAAAGATTTACAGGCTATTAGTGATGGGATGTTTAGAATTAGGATTGAAGATGATTTTGATGCTTCTCATATGATACCTAATCACGCTGGAAAATGTAGAAACCTCCATGGGCACTTTTACAAAGTCGAAGTTTTCAGTATAGGAAATGAGTTGGATGATAATGGAATTCTTAGGGATTCTGATTTTATTGATTTGAAGAGAACTTTGAGTGATATTGTAAGTAAATATGATCACAAACATTTAAATGATATCATAGGCGATGATACAACTGCGGAAAACATAGCCAAAATAATTTTTAAAGAATTAAAGGACAGAGATATTAAAAAACTAGAGAAAGTTAGAATTTGGGAATCTCCAAGAAATTATGCGGAATATTGGGAATGAAAATGAAAGACGAATCTGGTAAGCAAAGGATAGAAGATGCGGTAAGAACGATTTTAAAAGAAGTCGGTGTTGATGAAAATTCTGAAACGTACGAAAATACACCAAGGAGGGTAGCTGATATGTATTTAGAACTTTTTGCTGGAATTGATGGCAATAACGAACCCAAGTTAACACTATTTGACAATAATGGATATAGAGACATTTTAACCTTGAAGAGAATACCATTTTATTCAGTATGTGCACATCATTTGTTACCGATATTTGGTGATATTTCTATCGCTTATATTCCGGGCAAAAAAATATTGGGATTGTCAAAATTTCCAAGAATAATAAAATATTTTGCATCAAGACCGCAGATCCAAGAAGAATTTACAGGACAATTGGCTGACTTTATTTATGAAAGATTAAAAGCAACTGGCGTACTTGTTATGGTTAAAGCACGGCATCTATGCTTAGAGATGAGAGGAATAAAGGCTCATAATGTTGAAACTGTTTCTAGTGCTATAAGAGGTGTGTTCGAAGAAAATGTATCTACAAAGGAAGAAGCATTAAAACTTTTGATGTCGTGAAATAGATGACAAAATCTATAGTCCTTCTTTCAGGTGGTATAGATTCTTCTACAGCATTATGGTGGGCTAAAAATAAAGATTGGGAAATTTATGCTTTAACTTTCAAGTATGGAAATTGGAATAATAATGAAGTTAATTCTGCGAAAAGATTAGCGAAATCAGTCAAAGTTGCTAAACACATAATTGTTGATGTTAATTTTCTAAATCAGATAAATGATCTAAAGCAATTTAGAGAATTAAAAAACATTCCGTCAACTTATATTCCAAGTAGAAACACCGTATTCTTTGGTATTGCTTCACATTATTCGGAAATTTATGGTATAAATTATATCGTTACAGGACATAGTTTTATTGATCCATTTCCTGATTCAAAACCAAAATATATCAAGGCAATTAATTCAGCGTTGTCGCATGGTAATTGGCTAGGAAAGAAGTATAAAACTAAAATCATAATGCCTTTAGCTAAACTTGATAAAATTGGTATAATTAAACAAGCGGTAAAACTAAAAGTTCCTTTAGAATTAACATGGAGTTGTCATAAAAATGTTAGGATTGCTTGTGGCGAATGCAATGGTTGTAATAGTCGATTAGACGCATTTAAAGATCTTAACTTAGAAGATAAAATTTCTTATAATTTATGATTTGATTTTCTGGACAGCAGTTTTCAATGCCACTAACGGAAGTAAAGCACATTTCAACCTAGCGGGACTTATTTCTATTCCCAGAAGCTTTAAAATAAAATCTTTATCGAAATTTTTGATATTTTCGATGGTTTTGCCTTTTATATTGTTTAACAGTATGTCTGTAGACGATTGGCTAATTGCACAACCTTGACCAATAAACTTTGCGTCAGAAATTTTATTCTCCCCGTTTAATTTCATTTGTATTTCTACAACATCTCCACACAAAGTATTTGACTCTCTATGAACAATATTAGGATTTTCCAATTTGCCAAAGTTCTGAGGGTATTTATAGTGATCTAAAATTACTTCATTATACATGGCTTCTGCATTCATTTGCTAAACACCGCTTTAGATCTTTTTAAAGCATTAGCCAAAGCATCGATTTCATATTTAGTTGTGTAAATGTAGAAGCTAGCTCTGGCTGCAGCTGGAATTCCAAGTCTTTTCATCAAAGGCATGCAGCAATGATGACCTGATCTAATTGCAATGCCAAAATCGTTTAATATTGTAGCTAAATCATGAGAATGAATGCCTGCGAGATTAAAGGAAATCACACCTCCACGCATATCAGCAGCTGTAGGACCGTATACCTTCAAACCATCTATTTCACTTAATTTATCCAACGCATAAGCTGTAATCTCTTTTTCATGCTTCCTTACATCATCCATTCCCAAATCATTTAAGTAATCTATAGCCGTAGACAAGCCAACAGCACCTTCAACATTCGGAGTGCCTGCTTCAAATTTCCATGGCACATCATTCCAAGTTGCTTTTTCTAAAGTAACCTCCTTGATCATATCGCTTCCTAACATAAATGGCTCCATATCTTCCAGCAATTCCTTTCTTCCATACAAAACTCCTATGTTCATAGGTGCTAGCATCTTGTGACCGCTAAATGCAAGAAAATCGCATCCTATATCCTGAACATCTATAGGCATATGCGGTACTGATTGGGCACCATCAACTACAAACAAACTTCCATTTTCATGCGCAATTTTTCCAATATCCTTGATGGGATTAATAGTTCCCAAGACATTTGATGCATTAGTTAGAGAAACCATTTTTGTATTGCTATTGGGATTTAATTGCTCCAAATTTAATGTACCATCTTTTTTTATATCAATAAATTTTAAACTAGCTCCATTGTTATCCCTAACATACTGCCAAGGCACAATATTTGCATGGTGTTCCATCACTGAGAGAATAATTTCGTTTGGATTATGCAATTTTGGCAAAGCAAACGAATGAGCTATTAAATTCATCGCTTCGTTTGTATTTCTAACAAAAATTATTTCCTCTGGATGTTTAGCATTTATAAATTCAGCTACTTTCTTTCTAGTATTCTCATACAACTCTGTCGCTTCTTCACATAATTTGTACAAAGAACGATGAGGATTTGCGTTATGCATCTCGTAATATTCTTTGATTGCGTTAATCACTTGTATTGGTTTTTGGGAAGTTGAAGCGCTGTCTAGGAAAACTAAAGGCTTTCCATCTATTTTTCGTTTCAATATAGGAAAATCTTCTCTAACCTTTTCAACATCGAACATTAACTCACCTGTATTTGTAATGGCCAGCAAACATATCTTCTTTTCTTTTCATCTCTTTAAATTCTTCCGTCTTTAATTTGTCCAAATCATCTAAGAATTCGTCTTCTCTCCCCTGCCATTTTAATTCTAGCAACTGGTAAAGCTTATTTTTTATTTCATCTAGAAGCATTCTTTGTATTACAGGCTCGAAAAATCCCAAAGCGATCATTTTCTTAGATTCTTCATCGCTCAACCCTCTGGACATCAAATAAAATATTTTGTCTTCCTCAATCTGAGATACAGATGCGGAGTGTGTGGCTTTTACTTCATTCGTCTCAATCTCTAAACCAGGAATTGCTTTTGCTTTTGCTTCTTTGCTCAAAAGCATTGCATGCTCACCCAAAAATGAACTAGAATTCTTTGCACCTTCAGAAATTTTTATCATTCCTTTGAAAATAGAAATTGATTTATCCCTTAAGACGCCGTTAGACAAAACTCTTCCGATAGTGTTTTTTCCTGTATGAAGTAAGGTTGAGAAAACATCAAATTGCTGTTCTTTATTTCCAAACAATACTTCCATGTCTTCTGCTTCGCTTCCTTCTCCAAGCAGTACATTATAGACTCTAGATCTAACTTTTTTCCCTCCGAAATATCCGATATTCCAGTGCATTCGACTATTCCTATGACCTGTACTGATTTTATTGGATAAATGCACTATATTCTGACCTAAATTTTGAACATGGGAAACATGCAATTCAGCTCCGTCTTTTAGCAATACTTCTATAGAATCGCTAAACAGAACTGACTTATCAGAACGAATTGAATAATCTTCTTTGATAACTTTTAGCATACTGTCTTGCTCGAGGATAAAAATAGTTTTGCTAATTAAATTGGAATTTACGCTTGTTAGTAATCTGAAGGGAATTTCTATTTGCAGCCCTTTAGGAATATAGATATACAAGCCGGAATTAAAAAGTGCATTGTTCATGTGCGAGAATTTATCTTCAATTTTTGAATCGCTGATGAGAATTTGTTTAAATTGTTGCTCATTCTTAATATCAGAATTTAATTGAGAAATTATAATTCCCTTTTCTTTCAAAGAATCTGGCAAATTTATTTTTATTCCATTTGAATTCTGCAAAGAAAATGCAAAATCGTCAGTTAAATGGAAATTAAAATCAGCATCACTGTTAATATAATCTTGAAATTCTTCTAAATCAAAATCATTGAACAAAGTTTGATGTTTAAACAATTCTGTATTCTCAGACTTCATATTTTCGTAGGATTTTAAAGAATTTTCTCTGAATTCTTTTAACCAAGATGGCTCATTGTTTGCTTTAATTTTATCTAAAAAATTGTCTACTGACATTCACTCACTGCACCTAACCAACTGCACCAATCATCTCAAGTCGGATTAATCGGTTAAATTCAACTGCATATTCCAATGGAATTTCCTTTGCAAATGCATCGAAGAATCCAGAAACAATCAGGCTCAATGCTTCTTGTTCATTCAACCCTCTTGACATCAAATAAAATAATTGCTGTTCACCTATTTTTCCAACAGTTGCTTCATGTGTTATGGTCGCTGATTCGTTATTCACTTCATTGTATGGATATGTGTCTGTTTTAGAAATTTCATCCAATAATAATGCATCACACCTCACTGTAGATTTTACATTATCGGCAAGCTTGCTGACATGCAACAAACCTCGATAAGTGGTTCTACCGCTGTCTTTACTAACAGATTTTGCTATAAGTTTTGATGTGGTATTTGGTGCTAAATGAACTACTTTACCACCTGTGTCTTGGTGTTGGCCTTTTCCTGCGAATGCTACCGATAATATATCGGCTTTAGCCCTCGGACCTCGCAAAAATACACTAGGATACTTCATAGTCAATTTCGACCCTATATTCGCATCCAACCATTCGACAGTTGCCCCTTCGAATGCATGAGCTCTTTTTGTAACTAAATTATAAACGTTATTGGACCAATTTTGTAGAGTTGTATATCTGAAATGAGAGCCAGGCAGAGCAACTACTTCAACTACCGCAGCATGAAGTGATTCTTTCGAATAAATTGGCGCGGTACAGCCTTCTATGTAGTGCGCTTTAGCTCCTTCATCTACAATTATCAATGTTCTTTCGAATTGGCCAAAACCTTCTGCGTTAATTCTAAAATAAGCTTGTAAAGGCTGTTTAACTTCAACACCAGGAGGAATGTAAATGAAACTACCGCCGCTGAAAAATGCCGAGTTCAATGCTGAGAATTTATTGTCTTCTGGTGGAATAATAGAACCAAACCATTTCTTGAATATGTGTGGATATTTCTGCAAACCTGTATCAGGGTCTACGAAAATTACTCCCTTTTTCTCCAAGTCTTTTTTTAAACTATGGTATACGTTTTCAGAATCAAACTGTACGCCTACTCCTGATAAAAATTTCCGTTCGGCTTCAGGAATTCCCAATTTATCAAAAGTTGATTTTATTCCTGGGGGCAATTCTTCCCACGATGTTTCTTCTTTTTCTGTTGGTTTAAGATAATAAGTTATTTCATCGAAGTTTATTGACGACAAATCCCCTCCCCATTTTGGCAAAGGCCTTTTCAAAAAATGATTCAACCCACGCAATCTGAACTTATGTATCCATTCGTTAACATTCTTTTCCCCCTTGATTTCAGACATTTCCCTTAAAACTCGTTCAGACAAACCCGGTTCTGTTTTATGAACTGATTTATCTGGCACACTAAACCCATATTTTTCTGCATACTCTTTTCTTAAATTTAAAATCTGCTTGTCCATTCAACCAGCCCTCAAAGTTTCATAACCTTTTTCTTCGATTTCATCCGCAAGTTTTTTATCGCCAGATTTTATGATTTTACCGTTGATCATAACATGAACATAATCGGGTGCTAGATGATGGAGAATTCTGTTGTAGTGTGTTATCAAAAGTATTCCGGTGTTGTTTGTTTTGTTGATGTCTGCTATACCTTTTGCTATTAATTTAAGTGCGTCTACATCAGCACCAGAATCTGCTTCATCGATAATTGCAATCTTAGGTTTTAGGATAGCCATCTGCAAAACTTCTGCTCTTTTCTTTTCTCCGCCAGAAAATCCTTCATTCAAGTATCTGTTGGCAAATGATTGATCCATCTGAAGCTCTTGAAGTTTTTGTTTTAGAAATTCCCTGAATTCAAGAATTGACAGCACTTCTTCACCCACGTCTTTTTTCTTCTGTCCATTCACAGACATGTAGACGGTTCTTAAAAAATTTGACAAAGAAACACCAGAGACTTCAACTGGATATTGGAATCCTAGGAATAAACCCAATTTAGCTCTTTTGTCTGGAGATAGGCTCAGTATATTTTGTCCGTCCAACAGAATTTCCCCTTTAGTTATCTTGTATTTAGGATGCCCCATCAAGACATAAGCTAATGATGTCTTGCCACTGCCATTAGGCCCCATCAATGCATGAATTTCCCCTTTCTTTATCGTCAGGTCTATTCCTTTGACTATTTCCTTTCCGTCTATTTCCACATGCAAATCTTTGATTGTCAATTCAGACATTTATTTTGCCTTCCTTCTTGAGTTTTTCTCCATACATCTCGATTAAGCATAGGAATGGGTTTAATTCTTTTTCGGAATAGATGTTGTGATTTCTGGTTGCAGCGCAGATTTCACAGATTTTTTCATGCAATTTCACCCTGCCGCTAACTATGTCGACTGTCAGTTGCTTGATGCCTTCCAATAATTTTGGATTCGACATTAGCTGCCTTACTCTCTTGCCCCTTAAACCACTTGTATATTGTGAAACTGCGGGTTGGGTTATTCCAAGTTTTTCTGCCACTTCAAATTGGTTCATGCCATAAGTTTTGATCATTTCATTGGTGATGATTGCTCTTACGGCTGGCATTGTATCGTCGAAGATTGTCTCGCAGAATAATTTCATAGATAGAATATGATATAAAAGTATTTAAATATAACGCAGTTATAATTATTGCTAATTTCTTTGAGTTTGCTGACCGCATAATATGAAATGAGTGTGACGCAGAGCAAGACAAAGCTTTAATATCGTAATCTTAAATTAAGTAAATATGTTGGAAGAAGAAAGAAATTCTATATATGAAGATATGACTTTAGCAGAGAAAAGAGTCGCTGATTTTCTTAAGGAAAGACACATAAGATGGAATTTTGAACAACCAGTATATGTAAGGGATAACAAAAAGAGGCCAAGAGTATGGACTCCGGATTTCTTCCTTCCAGAGTTAGGCATTTATCTTGAAGTTTGTGGAGCAAAAAGACGCTCGTATAAATTTCGTAAAGAGGTATATGAGCATGAAGACAACAAAGTTCCTGTGATCTTCGTCCATACATACAAGGTCAATAGATGGAAGGAATTTGTACTTAATGCGATTAAAAGACTCCATGAGGATAGATCAAAGATTGTGAGCAATCTTTAATACCTTACTCGAGTAATGTTTCATCTAACAGACTTTTAACGAATATGCATGTATTTATGGACTTTTAGGCTCTAGAACGATATTTTTGGATAACGACTGGAAAAATTATTCTTACTATAATTTCACTTAACTTCCAAAGTTCCTTTCATCCAAGGATGAGCACCTAAAGGACCTGTTTCACAAGTCTTGCAATAGATTTCAAAAGTGCCAGCCTTATCAGCAGTAAACTCTATAATATCAGGACTATCGAATGAAGTTTTCACCACAACTTGATTAATGTCGTAAGCGTCTATAGCAATGCCATGATCATGAGGCTGGTTGCTTATTGCTAAAATTCTTACAGTATCGCCTTTGTTAACAACAATCTTACTTAATGAATATCCGACATTATGGTCTAGAGTAATTTTGAACTCTTTGGTCTCTCCTGCAGATACTGGAGTTGGGGTTGGTATCTGTTGTAAAATTGCAATGGGCTTGACTACTGCTTTCTCCTGAAGCACTACAGGCTTGTCTTCATCAGGAAACCCATAAACACCATCATTATCATCGTCATAATGGAGCATAGCAAAAACATTAGTACCAACCTGACTGGAATCGACTGATATGCCTATTTTACTGTTTTCATCTGACAGCAGTTCACTATGGCCGATGACTGCACCGGGGCTGCCGTCCACATCCTTATGTATAACAACATATCCAGCCTTGTCTAAATACAGGCTATCAATAACTATTTCATTGTTGACTAAAGGTTGCGAGCTAACTGCAAGAGTTGGTTGCCTGACAACTGGTGGAGTGTATGGTGGTTGAGATTGATAATATAATAAACCTATAGCAATGCCAATGGCAACTATTATTCCAACTGCAACAACAGGATTCAACTGTCCCTTAGGCATTATTGGTATTTTATTTTCGCATGTTAATAAGTTTTACTGAAATTTATTCGTGGAAGATTTGACCAACGTACCACATAACTAAAATGCCGAAAATCAGCAAACCTACTTGTATCAAAGATTCACCTAATTTTTTTTCACGATGAGTTTCTGGGAGCAAGTCTGTACAAGCAATGTAAAGAAAACCACCGGCCGTAAAGGCAAGTATAGCTCCTAGGTTTTCAGATATGGGCAGGTAAAAAAATCCCATTAGAGCTCCTGCAATCGCAGTCATCTGTGCAGCCAAACTATAAAGTATAATTTTAGCCCTGCTGAACTTTGAGTGAAGCAAAATGGCAAACTCACCCATTTCCTGCGGCAGCTCATGGAACAAAACTGCAAGGGAAGTTGTAATGCCTAGTTTAATGTCTACTAAAAAACTGGCTGCTATTAACAATCCATCAATAAAATTATGCAAAGCATCGCTTAAAGTGATTAAATATCCGGCAGGATGGATTTTCTCTTCTGGGGGATGCCTGTTTTTTGCATGTGAAATTATGTGTTCCACAGAGTGATGGTGGTACCATAGTAAAGTTTTTTCCAAAAAATAAAAGGTCAGAATGCCTATGAGCGAATAAACCAAAACATTCCCGCCGCTTGCAACGGCTTCTGGCAGCAAATCAAAAAAGACTGCAGCCAATAAAGCGCCTATGGCGAAATTTATGAAATATTTGGAGAATAGTCTGGCCAATTTTTGGTTGTAGATCAGCAGAATTCCTCCACTGATGCCCAATATACTTATTAGAAAAACTATCGTCAAGGCAAGTAGGAATACCATAAAAGTAGTTTGAATTTTTAAAATAATAAAGAAGTTAGCTTAAGTCTGGCACTACCTGGTCTGGAGTTGGTGTGGCCTCGTCGACAAATCCTGAAGTTGATGATTCTGCCGCTACAGAAGAGGATTCGGCGTCGCTGGTGTCAAAGGATGGTGCGGTTGGTAGTACAGGTATGACTGTTGGAGTTGGTTCTGCACCTTTCTTTTGAATAAACATGAAACCTACGGCAGCTATGACTATCACTGCGATAATTATTCCAACTGTATAACTCATTGCCTTATTCATTGCTACTACCTTCCGTCCTGTCCCTCATTTGTTTTATCCTTTCTTTCAGGTCTTCCCGTTTGGATTCGATCTCTTTTCTAGTCTCCTCCCTAGTTTCCTTTATTTCTCCCCTAACTTCTTTTTTAATTTCCCTAACCTGTTCCCTAACCTCCTTTAGTGCTTCCCATCTTATAGACCTTATCCTTTCGCTAATGCTTTTTATTTCATTTCTCAGTTCTTTCAAATCGTCTTTGATTATAGAAAGGCCGTCTTTAAAGTCATCTAAATTACCTGCGTTAATGTTGTCTCTTAATTGCGCTGCCTGGGCCGATATGTTTTGTATGTCTTGGAGTATCCCATCGAGCTTATCTTTCAGCGCTTGGCATCTATCTGAGACATCAGTAACGTTAAACCTTTGTGCCCTTTCTATAAGCTTGTCGCATTCAGCCAAAATCTTTTCGGCTTTCTTAGAAAAATTATCCGTATCGGAAATGATTGCATCCACTCTTGCCTTGAATTTATCTGGGTTGACAGCAAGCACTGCTCTTGTGTGCCGTTTCACAGTCTCATTCTTTGCAGAATCAAGCACTGCAACACCAGCTTTCAATGGTATTACAGCTCTGTTTAATGCAGCAGGTATGCCTAAAGAATCTGCTTCCTCTTTGGTTGGGGTTTTGCATACCAGACTAAAACTTCCGTCAGATCCAGTTTGTGTTTTGTTCGAATCGCAGATTATAACTCTTTTTGGAGCAACCACCGCAGCCCTATAATCGAATACACCTGCTGTGCCGTCATCATTAGTAATTTTTCCAGATAGTGTAAAGCTTTCGCCAAGTAAAACTTTATGTTTGTCTACAGAAACTGTTATGTTGAGTGCAAAAACATTTGAAACTAATAAAAGAAAGGCTAGGATTGCTGCTATTGGGATTAATTTCATAAATTAAATTGCTAATCTAGATTATATATAAAGCTATTTAGTTAACTATCAGGTGATTGGATGGTAAAGAAAAAAGGATTGCCGAATACTGGAGAATTGGTTTTTTGTACAGTCCAAAGGATAACTCCATTTGCAGCCTGGTGCAAGCTCGAGGAGTATAATGCAGAGGGAATGATTCACATATCTGAAGTGGCTGGCAAGTGGATACACGACATAAGGGAGTTTGTAAAGGTCAACAAGCAGTATATGGCAAAAGTTGTTAGGATAGACGAGGAGAAGAATCTGGTTAATCTGAGCCTAAAGCGTGTGTCGAGATATGATGAAAAGGAAAAGATAAATGAATACAGAAAGGAGCAGAGGGGGGAAAAGATACTTGAGCATGCCGGCAAGGAGTTGAATAAAAGTTTGAAGCAGTCTTATGAAGAGGTTGGGTATTTATTGAACGAAACTTTTGGGGGATTGTTTAATGCTTTTGAGGAGATTAGCAAGTCTAAAGACTTATTGGAAACCCTTGACATACCAAAGACTTGGAAAGAGGCTTTGTTAAAAATTATTGAGAAGAATTTTAAGGAAAAGGAGATTGTGCTGAAGGTTGAATTGGAGTTGAAGTCTTATGCTGAGGATGGTGTTGAAAGGATAAAGAAAGTTTTGTCTGGGTTGGGCATAAACGGTCTTGAGATTTCCTATATATCGGCGCCGAAATACAGGCTGGAGTTGAAGACTATAGATCCCAAGACTGGTGAGAAGAATTTGCGGGAGAAGCTGGAAGCGCTTGTAAAATCGTCTAAAGTTAATGAAGTTGAGAGCAGTTACAGGTTTGTTAAATGAAGCTCAGGAAATGCGTTGGTTGCGATCTTTATACGTTCAAGATGAAATGCAGCAAATGCAATGGTGAAACTAGCAATCCGCATCCTCCTAGGTACTCTCCTGAAGATAAATATGGACATTTAAGACGTAAGTTTATTGAAGAATTTAAAATTTCTTAAAATACAAATCTATCTTCAAGTATTCTTGCTATTCCACCGGATTTTTTGATGAAAGTTGCTATGTCAATTAAATCCTGCAATTTCTCCGATTTCCAGATTGAAAACTGGATCATTTTTGCATCTATTTTTTGCAATTCTCTCCAAGTTTTTACTTTAGTTGCTCCCATTTCCCTCGGTAAGTCAAATACCAAAATAAATTCCTTCACTGCAATCACTATAATGTAACACGTGTTACAACAATATAAAATTTTCGATATTGCAGAACCTGGTTTCTTTAACAAAAGTTATCTTAGCTTACTTCCAACTAAATAAATATGTCATGGATATTTTTAGCAATCATAGCAACATTCTTCTGGGCTTCTTCAAACATTATAGACAAAATTTTAAGAACCAAATACCTTAAATCATCAATAGCATTGACAGCTTCATTTGGAATTTTCGGAACAATTTTCAGCACCATTTTATTCTTATTCATCGGCATCCCATCTATACCATTTCAGAATTCCATCGCTGCTTTCAGTGCTGGAATTGCATTATGCTATGCGATAATTCCATATCTTAAGGCCTTATCACTTGAAGAAGCATCTCGCGTTATTCCATTATGGCACTTATCACCAATCTTTACGCTTATTTTGGCAGTTATTTTTCTGAATGAAATATTGACGCTACTCCACTACTCTGCATTCACCGTTATACTTTTCGGTGGTATTCTTATATCAACAAGACAAATCCGTGGTGTGTTTCATCTCAGTCCGGCAGTAGCTCTTATGCTATTCTCAAGTTTCTTAGTATCAGTTACAGATGTGCTTATGAAATTTGCCCTCTCGACAGGAGTCTTTTGGGAAACATTTTTCATATTTTATTTAGGCATTAGTTTAAGCCAACTTTCTTTATTCGCCTTTCCGTCTGTTAGAAAACATTTTTCAAAAGCATTTTCCCGTAAACAGAATTTCATACTCATACTTTTCTTAAGCGGCTTAATGGGATTTATTGGCTACACTCTATTTAACAATGCCCTACTTTCCGGTCCAGTTACCTTGGTAAGTGTCTTCGTAAGTTTCCAAAGCCTGTTCGTTTTGTTGCTAGCCGCATTTCTCTCATCCAAATACCCATTGATTATAAAAGAAACTATAGATGCGAAGACAATAGGCATAAAGCTAATAGCAATTGGTCTGATGGCTTTCGGCCTTTTTCTACTCTCATTCTAAACAAATAGATTAATAATTAAAAGCACAAATAATGGATAATGACAACCAAAATAATAGAATTAGAGAAACCAAAGCTCAAGAATCCCATATTCATCGAAGGCCTGCCTGGGGTGGGGAATGTCGGCAGAATAGCTGCAGGCTATTTGGTGGAAGAACTAGGAGCGAAGAAATTCGCTGAACTCATTTCCTCCCATTTCATGCCTTTCGTCTTGTTGCACCAGTCTTCTGCTGTGCATATGCTAAAGAACGAATTCTACTATTGCAAAGCCAAGGGGAAAAACCAAAGGGATTTGATACTTTTAATTGGCGACAGCCAAGCCGCAGACGCAGAAGGGCATTACGAAATTGCAGATGAGATTCTTAAGTATGTCAGCAAGTTTGACGTTAAGGAAATGTTTACTTTAGCTGGTTTGTCTATAGGCGAGCAGACCGCAGCGCCAAAGGTTGTTGGCGCAGTTAGCGATCAGGAATTGGTCAAAAAATATTCGAAATTTGGCATAGATTTCGATGCCGGCAGCAAGGTTGGAACTATAGTTGGCGCTTCAGGCCTGTTGCTTGGATTGGGCAAATACTACGGAATCAAAGGTATTAGTCTGCTGGGTGAAACCGTAGGATTTCCGATTATTCCAGACCCCAAATCTGCCGAAGGGGTTTTGAAAGTTTTGACCAAAATACTCAACATTAAGTTGGATACAAGCAAGCTAGACAAGAAGGTAAAGGAGATGGAAGATTTCATCAAGAAAATACAGGATGTTGAAAGAAGGGCTATGATGCAGATGGCGAAAGGGCCTGAAAAGCCCGGTGAGGAGAAGGAAAAGCTCACATATATTGGTTAGCTTATGGCTGAATTTGTTGGCGTATTTTTCGCTTTAATTGCTGCTTTGGCATGGGGGTCGTCTTTTGTACCGTTGAAGCTAGCTGGCAAAGTCGATAACATCCAGTATAACGCATTTGTGGGTATTGGCATTTTTTTGTCAACATTGCTATCTTTGCCCCTTTTGAATTTTACAATCAGTTTTAGTCAATATGGGTTGCTTTCTGGAGCTATGTGGGCATTGGGGAACGTTTTAACACTAATTTCTGTAAGATCAATAGGCATATCAAAAGCTACTCCTATGATAGGAGCTCTAATTATTCTATCGACATTTTTAACGGGGGTTTTATTCTTCAAGGAACAATTGACATCAATAGCACTAGCAATGATTGGTGTAGCATTTCTAATTTTTGCGATTCCTCTAATCATAGCGACTAAAGAAAACAAGGGGGATAATTCAGCTAAGGGAATTATTTATGCGGCAATGGCTGGGGTGATTTTTGGCTCTTATATCACACCTTTAAAATTGTCTGGAACTGGAATTTCAGAATATATTTTCTCGATGGTGTCTGGAATTTTAATGACAAGCTGGGTAGTTTATTTGTTATCGCTTCGTGCGAAGAGGCAAAGTCTAAGTTTTAATAAAATTATAAACAGTTTATCATCGGGCATCATGTGGACTATAGGCAACATAACCAGTCTTCTAGCAATTAATTCAATTGGTTTAAGTATAGGATTCCCATTAACGCAATTACAGCTCTTGATTAATGTGGGGTGGGGCATTTTCTATTTCAAAGAGGTAAAAGGCAACAGAACAATTTTGAAAATTATCATAGGATCAATCCTTTTACTTATTGGAGCTGTGCTGCTTGCACTGTCGAAATAACCTTTAAAAACACTTTATTGCAATATTTTAAGATATGCAAACAAGCCTTTTGATTTCAAGAGAAGAATATTTGGCGTCAGGCATACACATAGGAATGAAACAAAGGACTGCGCAGATGAAGGAATTCATTTATAAAATAAGGCCGGATGGATTGGCTGTGCTGAATTTAAAAAAAGTTGACGAAAGAATAAGGACGGCTGCAAAATTTTTATCTAGATCTACGAAAATTTTGGCTGTTACTAGAAAGCCTGTTGCTGTAGATGCAATAAAAAAATTTGGTGAAGTGATCAAGGCAAAAGCCATTACTGGCAGATTTATGCCGGGAACATTGACAAATCCGAAATATAAAAGATATTTTGAGGCGGACGCTATGATAATCATCGATCCTTTGGTGGATTACCAGGCCCTGAAAGAAGCGGTTAAAGCTAGAGTGCCTCTTATAGCTATTTGTGATACGTTCAATGAAACGCGAGATGTTGATCTAATAATTCCAGCAAACAACAAAGGCAAGAAAGCTGTAGCGACATTATTCTGGCTTTTGGCGAGAGAGGTACTGAAAGAACGTGGGACGATTAAATCCGATGAGGAATTTAATTACAAGATAGAAGATTTTGGCGGGAAGGAATAAAATTTTGTAACTACAAACGAGTCATTTCTATTCTTAAAAACAACCTTTGAATTAACGAAAACCCTTTATATACTAATCGTAGAATTGTATTTCGAGGTTGTAAAAACCACAACCTATTGTGTTTAAAAGCCTCTAGAGGCAATAGAGATTTATGCAATGCCCATATTGCGAAAGCAGCAAAATAAGGGTTGTAGACAAGCGAGCTAGTGAAGAAAAGGCAATAAGAAGACGCAGGGAATGCCTGAAATGCAATAAAAGATTCACAACATACGAGAGGATAGAAACACATCCGCTGGTGGTAATAAAACATGACGGCAGACGCGAGCCTTTCAATCGCGACAAGCTGTCAAAAGGGATAGCACTTGCCTGTGGCAAAAGACCCATATCCCAGGAAGATATAGAAAAGACTGTGGATGAAATTGAAGCCGATTTGAGAAACATGGATTCAAACGAAATAAAAAGCAGGGCAATAGGGGAGTTGGCGATGGGAAAATTAAAATCGTTGGACGAAGTTGCTTACATAAGATTTGCCTCAGTCTACAGGCAATTCAAAGGCATAGAACACTTTGAAAAAGAATTGAAAGAATTGAAGAAGAGATAGTATGGACGGATTGTTAACTGGCAAAGTAGAATTGCTTGGAAATAAAGGATTGAGAATACCAAGATTATGGACTAAAGCTGGGGAGAATGTTTTTGATAAGTTTGAATGGGAAAGAAGATCTTCTGTAATAAGAAATCCAGACGGTTCTGTTGTTTTTGAAATGCCCAACATAGAAATTCCAAAATTCTGGAGCCAGAATGCGTTGGATATTCTTGCACAAAAATATTTCAGGAAAAGGGGTGTTCCGCAGTTAGATAGAGACGGTAAACCGATTTTAGATTCTTTTGGAAATCCTGTTTTTGGATCTGAAACGTCATTAAAGCAAGTTGTTCATCGATTAGCAGGTTGCTGGACTTACTGGGGAAGGAAATATGGCTATTTTGCAACTGATGAAGACGCTCAAGCATTTTATGATGAAATGGCCTACATGCTTGCAAACCAAATAGCTGCACCTAATTCACCACAATGGTTTAATACTGGATTAAATTTTGCTTACAGTATCACAGGACCTGCACAAGGACATTGGTATGTAGATTCTGACACAAAACAATTAACACGCTCTGTTGATGCTTATTCACGTGGACAAGTGCATGCATGCTTTATTCAACCAATAAAAGACGATTTGGTAAATGAAGGGGGAATAATGGATTTGTGGGTCAGAGAAGCTAGAATTTTTAAATATGGAAGTGGGTCAGGGACAAATTACTCAACGATCAGAGGCAAAGGCGAACATCTATCTGGTGGTGGCATGTCTTCTGGTGTTATGTCATTTTTGAGAATCGGTGATCAAACAGGAGGAGCAATCAAAAGTGGTGGCACGACACGTAGGGCGGCAAAAATGGTTGTATTGAATGTCGATCATCCAGAGATAGAAGATTTCATAATGTGGAAAGTAAATGAAGAAAAGAAATTCTTTGCATTGGTAAAAGCTGGTTTAGTGCCAAACACAATGGAAGCTGAGGGAGAACATGTATTCGGTCAACATTCAAACAATTCTGTTCGAGTTACAGATGAGTACATGAAAGCTGTTGTTGAAGATAAGGATTGGAATTTGACAGCTAGAACTGATGGTAAAGTAATGAGAACTGTTAAAGCAAGATACCTATGGGATAAAATTGCTGAATCGGCTTGGGCATGTGCAGACCCTGGATTGCAATTTGATACAACAATAAATGACTGGCATACTTCTCCTGCATCTGGGAGAATAAATGCAAGCAACCCATGCTCGGAATTTATGTACCTAGACAATACAGCTTGTAATTTGGCATCAATCAATCTTGAAAAATTCTTAGATAAAGACACTGGAATATTTGATGTAGAAGCGTTCAAACACGCAACTCGTTTGTGGACAATTACTTTGGAAATTTCTGTTTTAATGGCACAATTCCCTTCTAAAGAAATAGCACAGTTGAGCTATGATACTCGCAGTTTAGGTTTAGGATATACAAACTTAGGTTCGTTATTGATGATTTTAGGAATTCCTTATGATTCTGAAAAAGGACGATCTCTCAGTGCTGTTATAACTGCATTGATGACTGGAGAATCTTATGCTACATCGGCAGAGATGGCTAGCTTCTTGGGAACATTTCCAGAATTCGAGAAGAATAGAGAACATATGTTGCGTGTAATAAGAAACCACCGCAGAGCTGCATACAATGCTAAACCTGAAGAATATGAAAAATTAAGCACAATTCCTGTTGGCATTGATCATAAAGTTTGTCCACAATATCTCTTGAATGCGACTATAGAAGCTTGGGACAGGGCTTTGTTGTTGGGTGAAAATTATGGCTATAGAAATGCTCAAACAACTTTAATTGCACCTACAGGAACTATAAGTTTTGTAATGGATGCTGATACAACTGGAATTGAGCCAGATTTTGCTTTGGTTAAATTCAAGAAATTATACGGAGGAGGCTATTTCAAAATTGTTAACAAATCAGTCATGCCAGCATTGAGGAACTTAGGTTATACAGATGAACAAACACATGATATCATCAAACACATGATTGGCACAAATAGTTTGAAAGGTGCTCCATACATCAATGATTTTATATTGAAGAAGAAAGGGTTCGATGAAGAGGATATACAGAAGATAGAGAAATTGCTTCCTGGTGTTTTTGAAATTAATTTTGCATTCAATGTTCATACTCTAGGAAAGATTTGCTTAGAGCGATTGAGATTCAAACCAGAACAATACAATTCACCAACATTTGATTTGTTAAATGCATTAGGCTTTACACAAGCAGAGATTGATGTTGCCAACGAATACATTTGCGGGGCAATGACCATTGAAGGCGCGCCGCATTTGAAAGAAGAGCATTATGCCGTATTTGATTGTGCGAATAGATGTGGGAAGAAAGGCAAACGCTTCATAGATTACATGGCACATGTGAAGATGATGACTATCGCACAACCTTTCCTATCAGGATCCATAAGTAAAACAATAAACATGCCAAACGAAGCAACTGTAGCTGATGTACAAAAGGTTTACATGGAAAGCTGGAAGTTAGCATTAAAATCACTCGCATTATATCGTGACGGCAGCAAAAGCACACAACCTCTATCGACAACATCTGAAGAGAAACAAGATGTTAAAGTTGTCTACAGGCCTGTTAGAAGAAGATTGTCTGATGAGAGGAAAGCTATAACACACAAATTCAGAATCGGCAGTCAAGAAGGTTACTTCACGGTTGGTTTGTATGACGACGGGGCACCTGGTGAATTATTTATAACTATGTCCAAAGAAGGCAGCACATTATCGGGATTGATGGATTCGTTTGCTACTGCTATATCTATTTCATTGCAGTATGGAGTGCCTTTGAAGGTTTTGGTTAATAAATTCGCGCATACGAGATTCGAGCCATCAGGATGGACAGACAATCCACAAATACAAGTTGCGAAATCTGTGATGGACTATATTTTCAGATGGCTTGCGTTGAAATTCTTGCCACAAGAAGAGTTAAGCAAAATAGGATTTAACACAGAAGAAAAAACAGATGAGAAAGAAGCTGTTTTAGAAAGAAATGAAATTAGCGCTTCAGCTGTGCAAAAATTTGATATGCAGTCGGATGCTCCTGCTTGCGCCGATTGTGGCAATTTGACGGTTAGAAGCGGTTCTTGTTATGTTTGCACGGCATGTGGAAGCACCAGCGGATGTTCCTGATTGTTTAATCCTTGAAAAAATAGGTTGTTTAAATGCACATGAAAATCCTTGGTTTTGTAGAATTATTATTCGCAGCGATTATTGGCCTGCATTTGCTCTATGATCTATTTTCAAGAGAACTTGCGCTGATTGTGGTTGGCTATATTTTTTTCAGAGGTTTGTTATTTACGATTTCTTCAAAGGATTTTGCCAGCATAGTTGATTTGATGTTTGGAACTTATGCACTGCTTGCGATGAATGGAATTTTTTTGCATTCTGCAATAACAATCGCACTGGTAGTTTGGTTTTCTCAAAAGGCTTTATTTAGTCTTCTGCTGGGACATTAATTATGAAGCAGAGGTTGGAAAAGGCAACATTTGGTGGAGGATGCTTTTGGTGCACTGAGGCTGTGTTCCAAAGGTTGAAGGGTGTGAAGTCTGTAGTCTCAGGCTATGCTGGCGGGAGCAAATCGGATCCAACATATGAAGAAGTTTGTTCAGGCAAGACAGGGCATGCTGAAGTAATTCAAATAATTTTTGATCCTAAAGAAATTTCCTACGAAGAACTTTTAGATGTTTTTTGGCAAGCACATGACCCTACGTCATTGAACAGACAGGGAACAGATGTTGGTTCGCAGTATAGATCTGTGATATTTTACCATGATGAAAATCAACGAAAGTTAGCGGAAAAATCTAAAAAGGTATTAATGAAAAAATTAAGTAAATCTGTTGTAACTGAAATCGTACTATTCACAAAACTTTATGAGGCGGAAAATTACCATCATGATTATTACAACAGAAATCCTGTTGCCCCTTACTGTCTGTTTGTAATTAAGCCGAAATTGAAAAAATTGAAACTCGGATAATAGTTTATTTAAACATTTATTTACAATTGAGTTTACATGCAAGATTGGGCTGGTAATGTGATAAAAGAAGCTGGGAAATACAAATGCAAAGTTTGTGAACATATTTTTGAATTTGCTAAAGATGAAACTTACCCTATCTGCAGCAATTGCGGGAATTATGCATGGGTGAAGGTATGAGTTTTGACCCTTATTCAGTAGATTTCCCCAAAAATAAGAAAAAGAAGTATAAAGGTTATAAGAAAGGGTTTACACGAAAGTTTAAGAAGTTTGAGGAGAAGTGATTTCTATGGAAGACTGCGAATGCGGATGTGTTAATGAGAAGTCATGCCACTGCGGATGCGAAGATGAGAAATAGGTTGGCTAAACTGATTGGTTAGTTTCTGTATATTTTATCATGATGATCATAATCTTCTACTACAACAATTTTATTCGCCTCATCGATGGAATAGACAAGAACAAAACTTCCAAAATGAATTCGTCTTTGCCCTTTCATGATGTTACTTAGCGGTTTGAATCTATGAGGATTCTCAAGAATTTGTTTAAGCTTATTAGTAATTATCTCAAGTTGTCTTTGGTTCTTCTTAGCTAATTTTTTAAAGATTTCATCAGCTTTCGGACTGTTACTGATAGTATACATTTCATTTCAATCCGTATCTTTTGCGAAAATCGTCTATTGTGCCTATTCTTATTTTCTTTTGTTTTTGTATTCTTTTCAGTTTCCTTATGTATTCAGGTCTTACCTCTGGTTCAATTTTAACAAACTTTTTAAATTCTCTTGCCATTTTGTTGATGGCTTGAGACTTATCTTTCAGCCCATATTCAGCTTTCAAAATATTCAATACCTTGTTTGCTTCTTTGTCGATATCAACAATTGCTTTAACCATGTTAATATGATGTTAATAGTGAATATTTAAGTATTTATTGCCTAATGTGCATTAACAATTTTCCTACAATCAAATTTTTGTTTATTGGCCCAAAGTGTCTGCTGTCTTGACTGTATCTCTTGTTATCACCAACAACAAAATATTTGTTACTAATTATTTTACTAACTCTTTTCACAAGAAATTTATTTTTTTCTTTAGGATCTTTAAAAACAATTACATCGCCTTTGGATGGTTTCCCAAAAACATACGCTAGTTTATTCACTATTATATAATCTCCTGATTTTAATGTAGGCTCCATGCTTCTGTCTTCAATTCTAAAGCGCATTAGAATCATTTTTTAGAAGTAGGATATACTGTTTCTCTTCCAGTAGGATAGGGGGCCTTGAATCTTGTTGTACCCAGGCCTTTTGTCGCCCAAAATATCTCAGCAATTCTATTCGCAGCCTCCAGCAATTCTTCAGCTGCTTGCAGGTTGATTTCCTGCCGAGCCTTGGAACCAAGCTTCATTATCTTCCATATCAGTTCATGCAATTCAGGATACTTCTGCACATGCTCTGGCTTAAAATAATCTCCCCACAATATTCTCACTTCATGCTTGCATAATTCAGCATGCTGTTCCTTCACAGCTGTATACCGGGAAATTTTATTGATGAAATCCCTTCTCTCTTCTACAGTTGGATTTTGATTATTTTTCATATTCGCTACAGCTTCGTTAATCAAATCCACCATTCTTATAACTGTGTGTGCTGCCAATTGAGCCAAATGAGGATCGTAAATACCGCATGGAATATCACAGTGGGCATAAGCAACTTTTGCCGGCAGTACTTTATCGATTAATTTAAACAACTTATGCAACATATACAATACCTTTATTCCTCAGTTATTTAAAACTTCATGGTTGGGGAAGAATAAATACCAAAATAGGAATTAATTATTATGGCTAAAGAACGCTGGGTTAAACCAGGCCACTTTAAAGAACCGCACATAATTGGCGGCAAATCACTCAGGGAATTTATTTTTGGTGTTGAGGATGGTTTGATCAGCAGTGTTGGTATAGTTACTGGTGTGGTAGGGGCAGCGGTAGGCAGTTTCTTCATAGTTCTTGCTGGGGTAATTAGCATGTTTGCGGGGGCGTTATCAATGGCCGCTGGCACTTATCTGTCAATCAAGTCTGAGAATGATTATTACAAGCAGGAAATTGAAAAGGAGAGATGGGAGATAAAGAAGTTTCCTGAATTGGAAAAGGCTGAATTGAGGACCTTTTTAATAAAAAGGGGGTACAAAGGCAAAAGATTAGAGAGGGAGTTAAACACCATTTGGGCTGATAAGGAATTGGTTTTGAAGTATATGCTGGAGGATGAATTGGGCATATCTCAAGACAAGTTCAAAAATCCGATAACGGGGGCTGCAGTAATGTTTTTATCTTATATTTTTGGGTCGGTTATACCTTTGATTTCCTACATATTTCTTTTGCCAAACATTGCATTGGGCGTATCGCTGTCTCTTACTGTAGCATCTTTGTTCGTGTTTGGAGCTTATAGGCATGTTTATACTGGCAAGAATTGGATTGCAAGCGGTTTGGAGATGATGGTCATAGGCATGTTTGTTGCTGCTGTTGGGTATTATCTGGGAACCTTATTCGCTGCATGAGATTTCTAAAATATGATTTCTATCATCACCAGCTTGCATTAAAATTTGCATGCTGTTGAACAGCAGCTTAAATTTCTTGCAATGATTAATAATCATTAGATGGCTGTGGTGTCAAAACTAAAAATTACGCTAGGTATGATAATTTCCGTTTCTTTAATTTTGCTGGCTGCCTCATTCACAGGGCAATTTTCTTCTGTTGGTATTACTGGCAGGGCTGTTGAGGCTGCTAAAAATTGCACAACTACGCTTGAACAATTTGAAATCAAAATCCCCTACGACCATGAATTGAAATATTATGTTGCAGACTCGAAACTTTCTGCAGATAGAAATGATGAATTAGGCTTCTATTACAAAGCTATAGTGACAATCGCCAATGAAGAGCCTGATGACGGCTCTTTTACAGTAAACTACAAATTTGAGACGCCAAATGGGGATGCACCTCAAAAATCTACAAAACTTGTTAAGGCCAACTCTCGGGAAACATTTGAATTTACATATCCTTCAAAAGAAAATGAAGTCGTTTCTGGCTCGTTTGCTGTTGAACCTGCGATTGAAAAGGGATACAAAAACGGGACCATCTACAAGCAAGTTGAAAGATGCAGTTAAATATTTAAGGAGGAATTAAAGATATAATTATGGAGAGAACTGATTTGCTATCTTGGGCCGCTGTTTTGGTTCTAGTTCTATCAGCTGTATATATTCTGGTTGGTGCTTTAGGATGAATGAGGATATTGTTTTTTGGATTCTGATTTTGGCTGGTGCGGGTATAATTTTATCTGCGGTGTTTGCTTTTCTTGATATTGACATGACATCAGGCATTACAGCTGCTGTATTGCTTTTTACTGGTGCTCAGATTTTGCTCTGGAAGAAAATTGCTTCCCACTAGGCAAGAAAATTGCTACTATTCACTTATTTCTTGACTTATTTTGCTTTCTAGAGCCTGTTTCCTACTGCAACAATGTTTAAATATCCTATTTCCTAAATTCATTATTAGTGGTGAGTGCTAGAAGATACCATTAGTATCAATCTATAATAGCCATTACTACATATTGCTATAAATCACGACAATTAATGGTGAATAGTCATAACGGACTATAGTGATGAAGAAGTAAAAAAGAAGATAATAGAGGCTTTGAAAAACCATCCCCAAGGATTAACTATAAAGGAACTGGCAGATTCAATAGGGATACATAGACAGACTGTAACTAAATACGTACTGGAATTGAAAGGGGCAGACACACTAGTAAGACGAAGGGTTGGTTCGGCTACTCTGCATTATCTACAAACTACTAGCAAGTCGAACAAAGGACAAGCATCGGGATATTTAATTATACCATTTCTTGTTATAGGAATTCTTCTAACAGCTAGTCTTGTTTATGCCCAAGTTTTAAGCACACCTACAATCACTAGCCCTTCTGATGGGGCTTCATTCAATAAAGGTTCTACATTCACTTTAACCGCATCTGCCAGTTGTTCTGTTGCTAGATGTAATGGTGTCCAATTAACAGCCAATCTACCTTCAGGTTTATCGTCTAATCCTAGCATACAAACATGCGGTGGTTTAAATCCCAATGAAACTTGTACTAAATCTTGGACTGTTTCTACTGATTCAATAGGAACTTATAGCATCACTGTAACCGCTTCTGCAGCCAATGCTGCTAGCACAACGTCAAGTGCTGTATCTGCGACAGTAAATGCGGTTTGCGGGGATAATGTGTGTGAAGGCAGTGAAACTACAGATACATGTTCCCAAGATTGTGCTGCACCTACTCCACCTGCACCACCTGGCCAAGAGAAGAAGGAAGAAAAAGGGGAGAAAGGTCGAGAAGAATCGGAGAAGAGGCGCAAAGATGCTGAGGAAAAACTAAAAAAAATAAAAGAGGAAGCAGAAAAAACACGGGCATTAATTTCAATTCCGGCGAAATACAAAGATGCGCCTGTTAATTTTGAGTTTCCTGCAACTAAGATGAAAGTCAAGACTCCGTTTTTCAAATCGTGGGATAGAAAGCTAGTTTTGAAGGGAGTAAAGCAAATCGAGAAAATCAAAAGAATTTTAGGGAATGAAACGATAGAGGAGAATCAAACTATATTTCGCGATATAAGTGCGGCATTGCCAACGCAATTCTCGCTTTTAAAACCAACTAAGTGGGAAAAGCTGAGTGACGACCCTAATTTTGATTTAACTGATGTAGATGCTGCTTTCGATGAAAAGAAGTTTACAATCAAGTTTAAAGTAAGTGGTAAAATCGTTACGAACATGATAATCACAGACTACTACAATTCTTTGGGATTAATTAAAGTGCTTAACGATGGCAATCAATTATTGGCTTCCAGAGTCTCGCCAGTTTCAAAAGTTTTCTTTGCGGCGCCAGACGAACAATTGATTCTGACTGGAGACGTGAAATTTTTCCCGATATTGCTGGGGCTGCAGGTTGGGGAGGAATTTTATTATTTCATGACCGCTCCTTTCTATCCTAAGCTCATGAGCGATACTTCCGGGTTAAAAGACATCACTGCAACCCAGTCGAGAACCAAGTTTGACTTGGACTTCCAGTATCAGCTTGGAGACATAAAAATAATCAAAGCAACTGTTCCTAAAGTTTTGGATTTAAGTGCAGTAGAGGCTGGATATAAGGAAGATATATTGACAATAAACGAAACTGATTACACATCTGTCATCATCAGCTTGGGCTCTAATGTTTTGAATGCCTTTAAGGCGCATGAAAGGGTGGAGGTGACCTATCCGCAGGAGAGCCAGGCTATCGTCTGCCATTATTGGGATTTCAAGAGCGAAAGGTGCAATAGAAATTGGGAGACTGTTAGCACTCCAGAGAATGTTGGATTGTCTGCATTTGGCTTCATAGTGCCTAAAAAAAGTGGGATAAATTTTGACAGGAATCTTGATTGCCATAAATGCGGCCAGCATAAAGCGCCTCCTTTGGTAGGCGTGAACATGACAATAACTGTGAATGTTCCAAATCCTGCTGCCAATTCCACTTTATCAGATTATTTCCCTGCAGACTGGACAATTATTGACATTAATGGCGGGAATGTTTCTGCTGTTAATTCAAGCTACAATAAAATTACATGGAATGTTGGGGATGTTGAGACATCTGTAAGCAGGGATTATGTGGTGCAGTCGCCGCAAAGAACCTTCCCTCCAACCAAATATGATTTCTTTACGCAATTCAAGAGCCAAACAAGCGGCTCATGGGATGTCATAGTTGCCGATCCAACAGTTACTTATACTATTACTAACTCATCAAACTACAAAGTTTTCAATAAACTAACTGACGGTATTGCTACGCCACCAGCTTTCACAGCGGCATGGGACGGTGCTAATACTTCAAATGGTTGCTACACTAATGTTAGCACTTCCGACAATGTTTATTGTAAGGCACGTTCAGGGGGCACGAATTTAGAGCCTTGGACAAGATTTAATTTCACAATAAGCGAGGCTGAAGCTGATATAGACTGGATAGAATTAACGATGGAACAGAGAGGAGCTGGAGGTGCTGCTGAGACATGCTCTTTTATAGCGGCAAACTTTACTAATAGCGGGTGGTTTGAATTTGGAGCTGCTACCAATACAGAAGCCACAAGAACATATAATGCTACTACCAATGCAGAAGCAATAAAACTTATCGATGGTAATGGACAACTTGTATTGCTATCTGAAGGTACAAATAAAGATGCTGGTGAAGATTGCGATGTTGATTTCGTACAAGTTACAGTTGGGTCTACAGTAGTAGTAGCAGATACAACACCCCCACAGCTCAACACCAACATTACTTCATTTTCAAGCCAAGAGGAGTATTCTTCTGACAAGAGGTTCATGTTCAACATAACTGTAACTGAGGATAATGTTTTAGAATCTGTGTTATTTGAAACCAACATAAGCGAAGGCACATTAAGGAATCATTCTGCTTATCGGTACAATTTTACAGGAACAAGTTACACCTACTCTGTAAACTTCACCAACTCATCAGCAGGGAATTATTCCTTCAGATGGTATGCGAACGATACAACAGGCAATCCCAACTCAACTGATATAGCTCAATACATCATAGTCAAAAATACCAGTTTGGTCAATTCATTCACATTTACCATCAACGGAACTGCTGGCGATGTCACTAGAAGATATCCCAACAATGTGGTTAACATAGTTGCGAGTGACAGTTCTAGTGGGGATAGCGATGCTTCCTATTCGATAACAAGAGACAACATTACACAGATTACCAGCAACAGCATTGAAGATTTGGCAAACGGAACGTATAATTACCAATTTAATACTTCGATAACCCTTCAGAACTATACATATGCGACATTGACAAGGCAATTGCTGGTTAACAAAGGCGTGTTGAATGATACTGGGTTGACAGAAGCGCAGAGTGTAACTAGCGGATCTGAATCTACAGTCACCAGCGGCATTAGTGCTTCTACATTCAAGGGTGATGATGATGTCACATATCAGCTGTGGAGAAATACAAGTTCTACTACATACACTCTGGTTGACAATACATTGCCTCTATCGGAAGCGGCAACTCTTGCTTTTGGTCTTCATAATTATATAGTAAACACAACTGCTGGTGCATTCAGCAATTGGACTGCAAATGCTTCGATTAACACTACTAGTGTTACTGTGCTTACACCTCCACAATTTTCTAATAACTTTACAACATTCCCTTCTGCAACTCAATATTCTCCTGATAAGCTCTTCCAGTTTAACATGACAGTAACTGACGACGGTACAATTGACACAGTACTGTTTGAAACCAACATGAGCGAAACTTCAGCCACATTAAGAAATCATACAGCTAGACTTGTAAATAGCAATTATACAGTAAACTTCACCAATGTGTCAGCTAGCAATTATACCTACAGATGGTATGCGAATGATACGGGTGGCAGTTCGAATTCAACTGAAAGGATTACCTATACTGTAATTAAGAACAGCACTAGAACCCTTACGCTTACTATAGACGGCAGTGCTAACGATGCAACCAAAAAATATCCGAACAATGTGGTTACAGTAGCTGCAAGCAACAACACCAAAGGCGATAATGATGCCACATACATTCTAACGGTAGGCAATACTTCTGTTGGAAATAATACGCAGATTGGCAGCGGTGGAGGCATTTCACTTGATCAGGATCTGGGCAATGATACATGGACATTCCAGTACAACACAACTCAATCTACTTTACAGAACTATACGTATGCGACATTGACAAGGCAATTGCTGATAAATAAAGGCGTGCTGAATGATACTGGGTTGACTGAAGCTCAAACAGTTACGTATGAAACTTCTAGCACTGTTACAAGTGGTATTGCTGCGACTACATTCAAGGGCGATGACGATGTCACGTATCAGCTGTGGAGAGGGAATAGTTTAATTGACGACACTTTAACGTTGACGGAATCGAGAATTTTAGGACAAGGAACTAATAATTACAAAGTAAACACAACTGTTGGTGCTACCAATTGGACTGCCAATGCTTCGATTAACACTACAACTGTTACTGTAAATGCTAAAGCAGTTCAAGTGTCGTTAAGCGGAATAAATAATATCACTTATCCGAATACTAATGTTACAATTAGTTGTAGTGCTGTTACTGTGCAGAGTACTGTCAATACATGTGTGTTATGGAGGGACAATACAGATGTAACATCAGCAAGTGCTAATGGAAATAATTCTGTATGGGATTTGGCTGCTGGATTGTATGAAGTAAAAGTAAATGGCACTGCTGGTTCTGGCAACTATTCGGCAAATGACACGGGATTAACAATCTACTTTAATATTGCGAAGAATACTACGAGGATGACGTTGAGCATATCGCCATCGTCACCAGTAACGTATCCTACATCAACTACAGCAACTGGAAATGAAAGCAATAAAGGTGATGCAGATGTCACTTACAGATTGTATCGTGAGATAGGGAATGATACTGGGAATGCATATGAGGTTGCGACATTAGGTGCTGGTACTCACCTATACAGATTGAATGCATCATCTGGAGCCAACTGGAGCGTGAATGCTACTGGGGAGACGCTGACATTGACTGTCAATCAAGGTGCTCCACAAGTAAAGCTTTTCTTGAATAATACTGAAGGGAATAGAACTTACACTCAAGGAGCTATAGCAAATATTAGTGCAAATACCTCTTCTACACCATCTATTCCAACTGTAAATATATTTGCAAACTACACTGGTGTTAATACATTTACGCAGATAGCAAGCGCTTCTACATGGACAGCTAATCTCACTGATACAAATAATTTGAATACTCTGAACTACAGCATTATTGCAAATATCACTGGAAATGCCAACTGGACGGATAACAGCACTGGGATTAATTATTTCTTGAAGATTAATCCTGCACCTGATACTACATTACCGCAGTTCAATACAAATTACACTAATGTTGCTTCTGGCACTCAATATTCTTTCGCTAGGAATTATGGATTCCAGACTGCGGTGACAGATAACGATGCTGTGGATGTAGTATTGTTTGAGGCCAACTTCAATGAGTCTTTGAGGAATTACACTATAACTGCAGTGAGTGGTGTGTATTCAACCAATTACACAAGCATACCGGCTGGTGATTACCAGTATAGATGGTATGCGAATGACACTAGTGGTAATGGCAACAATACTGGGATTATTCCATATTCTGTAGCTAAGAATACAACTTTGTTATCAGGATTGACATTAACTATTGATGGTAGTGCTAGTGATGCAACCAAAACATATCCGAATAATGTAGTAACTGTCGCTTGTTCTGAAAGCAATGCTGGTGATGGTGATGCTAGCTATGTTTGTTCTAGAGATAATACAACATCGTTGGGTACTGGCAGCAGTGTCTCTGTTGCTCAGGATCTAGATTCATCAGCTACAACTTATAAGTTCCAGTATAACATCACTCAATCGACATTGCAGAATTATTCTGCTCCTGTTAGTTTAACTAGACAGTTGACAGTGAATAAAGGAACATTGAATGATTCAGCATTGAATGCATCTCAGACTGTTACTTATGAAACACAATCAACTGTTACAAGTGGAATAACATCAACTACATTCAAAGGAAGCGGGGATATTACTTTCCAATTGTTCAGGGAGAATACTCTAGTAGATAATACATTGCCGTTGTCAGAAGCAATAGTTTTAGGGCAAGGAACTAATAATTACAAAGTAAACACAACTGCTGGTGCATTCAGCAATTGGACTGCCAATGCTTCGATCAACACTACAACTGTTACTGTAAATGCTAAAGCAGTTCAAGTGTCGTTGAATGGAATCAACAACATCACTTATCCGAATGTTAATGTCACGATTAATTGCGGAGCAGCAACTGTTGGAAGTACTGTAAATACTTGTGTATTGTTAAGGAATGGGACGGATGTTACTTCTACGGAGAACAATACTGTGATGGACAGGGCAGTTGGGTTGTACAACTTTACTGTTAATGGCACAGCTGGCAGTAGCAATTATTCAGCCAACACAACTGGACTAACTTCATTTTGGAATGTTGCTAAGAATACTACAAGGATGACGTTGAGCATATCGCCATCGTCACCAGTAACTTATCCTACGTCAACTACCGCTACAGGCAGTGAAAGCAACAAGGGAGATGCAGATGTCACTTACAGATTGTATCGTGAGATAGGGAATGATACTGGCTCTACGTCAGAGACGAATACGTTTGGTGGTGGGACGCACCTGTATAGGTTCAATGCTAGCAGTGGAGCGAATTGGTCGGTGAATGCTACTGGGGAAACATTAACGTTGACAGTGAATCAAGGTGCTCCTCAAGTAAAATTATTCTTGAATAATACAGAAGGGAATAGGACGTATAATCAAGGAGCAATAGCTAATATTTCTGCAAATACTTCAGTGACACAATCAATTCCAACTGTAAATATATTTGCAAACTACACCGGCGTTAATACATTTACACAGATAGCAAGCGGGACTGGGTCTGCATTTAATTTAACTGATACTAACAACTTGAATGGTGCAACTAATTATACTATTATCGCCAACATAACTGGCAATGCCAACTGGACTGACAATTCTACAGGAGTGAATTATACATTCTATGTAATTCCTTCAAATACAGCACCAGTTATAAGACTAATAACACCTTCGTCTGTAGCATACATCAGCGGGCAGACGATTAATTACACTATCGTAGCTGAGGATACAGATGGCGCTGGCCAGCTCGACGTAATTGTTTTAAGATTTAACGATACAACAAGCATCACTGCCTTAAAGAATTACACAAATACCTCAGCTGGGACATCAATCAATTCAACAGCAAGGTTCTATGAATTTACATTTACTGTATTGCCTGCTGGAGATTATCAAGTTAAAGGATTTGCTAATGATACGAGCAATGCTGTAGCTAATACTGCATTCCAGAGTTACAGTATA
>JACQIA010000046.1 GCA_016198705.1 Candidatus Aenigmatarchaeota archaeon | reverse complement strand
GTTTATCTCAGCAATTTTTGAAGGATAAATTACAAATTTCTGATATAGCTAAGGGTTCTGTGTTGGAAGTTAAAGATGTAAGGGGGCTTGGAACAACTATTGATGTAATTCTATACGATGGTAGAATAAAAACTGGAGATTATTTAGTTATCGGTGGCAGGAATCCTTTAGTCACCAAGATAAAAGCTTTATTAGAACCAAGACCTCTGCAGGAATTGAGAGGTGAAAACCAATTTGATTATACAAATGAAATCGTGGCTGCAGCCGGTGTTAAAATTTCTGCTGTAGGCTTCGATGAAGTAATAGCAGGATCGCCTATAATTGCCGTAAAATCTGAAGAAGAAATAGAAGCCGCTAAAAGGCTTGTTCAAAAGGAACTGGAAGAAATAATTTACGAGAGAAATCCTATTGGAATAACAGTCAAAGTAGACACTTTAGGAAGCCTAGAGGCTATAATAAAATTGTTGAAGGAAAAAGGAATTCCCATAAGAAATGCAGAAGTTGGCAATGTCACAAGACAAGATGTGATGGAGACTAAGAATGTATCAGACAGTTTTAGACGGGTTATTATTGCATTTAACCAGAAAGTTCCTGAAGAGGTTGCCGCTTTTAGCAAAGATTTGGAAATTAAAATATTCGAAAATAATGTAATTTACAGGCTATTGGAAGAATACGAAGAATGGTATGCCAAGGAAATAGAAAATAATATTCAAGAGAAGTTGGAAAATGTAGCAAGACCTTGTGAAATACAGGTTTTGCGTGGTACAATTTTCAGGCAGCATTCACCAGCTATTTTCGGCGTAGAAGTAGTTAATGGTGTGGTGAATCAAGGCATTTTATTGAAGCAATCTGATGGAAAAATTGTAGGCAAGATAAAAGAAATACAAAAGGAAGGAAAATCTGTATCGGAAGCAAAGAAAGGCGATAAAGTAGCAATAAGCATGAACGAACCTACTGTCGGCAGGCATATATTCGAAGGGGATAAATTGGTTTCAGTTATAAGTGAAGATGACCTGAAAGTTTTAAGAAAGTTCTTGAGCTATTTAAGCGCTAGTGAGCAGGAGCTTTTGAAAACGTTTTTTGAGTGATTTTATGTCACCCAAACAAGTGCCGTCTAGCAGATAGACTGCAGCATCTTCTAGGATAATAGCATTATTAGCAAGCAAAGGCCCAGTCAATTCCTTATCTCCTATGACATTGAGGCTTCCTGCGAGACTGTTGAAGGCTGGTGTGATTATTAAATTTAATTTTCCAGTCTTCTTTATCTTGTACTTATTTGTAATTGCCACTTGGTTTAATTTTATTTTCAGCCATGACTGTTGGCGTGAACGGTATCCTAGTTTATCTCTAAACTCAATTGCAGGCTGCAGATGACCCATAAAAAGATAATCGCATTGGAGTAGTTTTTTACTAGGCCATGCATGACCGTGAAAAAAACCATAATTGCCGAATTTGAATCCCCTGCTGCCATGTAATTTGACTCCGGTTGGAATCATCAGTTTTATCCCATCATCATGGTTGCCTTTTATCACATGAACCTTGACTTTTGCAGACAAATACTCCAAAAATTTTGGTATGTCCTTTAGTTCCTGAAAATACGCACCAGGAACTTTATGCTTTATATCACCAAGAATAATCAAAGTTTTCGCATTGGTTAAATCAATAAGTTTGTCAATAATTTCTTTGAATTTTTCTATCTGTTTGTGTATTTTGATACCTGAATGCAGCAATTGTGTCTCCAAGCCTATATGGAGGTCTGAAATTACCAATAATTTCTTGTCTGTTATAAATGCTGCTGGATAGTTCGCTACAAACTTGATTGTCATACTTTTATCTTTTCATGTATAATTTAAAATCTATGCATGAAATAGGGACAGTCATATCAGCACCTTTTCCCCCAAACAGCAACGAATTTTGGTTTGTGTTAAATGATAATAAAGGAATTCCTGTAAGGAAGGGGCAATTCATCCAATTGCAATCAGAGCAAGGATTATTGATTGCGAGAGTGGCTGAAATAACAAAAACCAACAAATACTTCGAACGTGCAGATTCTGTAAGCGAGTTTGAAAAGAGTGGCAAGCCATTACACGAACAATTCCCAGTGGGGAGATGGGAATATCTAACCGCTCAAGCTAACTTGATAGGAATTTATGAAGATGGCATCCACAAACGGGCCAGCTTCCCTCCATCGCCAGGGACAAAAGTTTCAAAAGTAGATGAGGGCATCTTGTTTGGTTTTCTTGGTTTGGACAAAGAAAGAGGATTGAATATAGGAAAGATCGAATTTCATGGTTTGGATGCTAAACTGAATTTAACCAAACTATTCCAAAAACACTGCGCAATCCTTGCCCAAACAGGTTTCGGCAAAAGTTTTCTCACAAGCGTTCTTATAGAGGAATTGCTTGACAGGAGTTTGGTTCACGGAAGACCTGCTGTGATTGTTGTAGACCCTCATGGAGAATATACAGGCTTTAGCGATGATGAAAATTACGTTTCCAAAACCAAGATCTTCAATGAAAAGAGCATCAGCATAGCTACAAGAAATTTATCTGAGCGTCAGATATGCGAATTCCAACCGAGAATCACTGATGTAGCCAGAAGGGAATTAGGTAAGATAATCAAAAGTCTGAGGGATAGTAGGAAAGTTTATGACATGCGTGAGTTGATAGAAGGAGTTGAAGCTAGCAACATCCCAGATAGAACCAAATACCCATTAGTTTCTTGGTTATCGGATTTAGATGATACAGGATTATTTGGAACAAACGATTCGCCAAATGTTGATGAATTGGCATCAGAAGGGCAGTTGAGCATTTTAGACTTATCAGAGTTCATTCAATCGCGACAAAAACAAATGATTGTAACTTATTTTGCAAAGAAATTGTTCGCGGCTAGACGAAGCAACCGCATACACCCATTCATTCTAATCGTCGAAGAGGCGCATCAATTCGCTCCTGAGCAGGAAGAACGTTCTTCAGCAATATCCAAAAATATTATAGAAACTATCGCAAGGGAGGGTAGAAAGTTCTTAGCATCCTTGGTTTTAATTTCCCAAAGACCTGTGCAATTATCTACCACCGCATTAAGCCAGTGCAACAGCAACATAATCCTGCGTGTGAGCAATCCATACGATTTGAAGCACATAGGAGAAAGCTGTGAAGGTGTGACTAAAGATATTCTTGATGCATTGCCTGGATTGAAAGTTGGAGAGGCATTAGTCACAGGAGAAGTTGTTAGATACCCACTATTAGTAAATGTCAGAGAAAGGAAAAGCATGCAATCTAAAAACGCAATCAGTTTTGAAGATGCGCTGGCAAATTTCCAAAACAGGAAATCTTCTGATAAAAAAGATTTAGAGACATTCATGTAATTATTTCAAAACCAAGTTCACAACTTCCTGTATTTTCTTAACCTCTGCAACTTCTATCCCACCAACCTCCACCTTTTGGCCGAACGGAACAAGGAAAATCGTCGCACCACTCACCGCAGCAGCCGCAGCCTTTTCTTTTATTCCCCCAACAGGTCCAACACTACCATCACCTTCTATAGTGCCAGTAATGAGAATTTTGCTGTTTGTAGTCTTGTTCAAAACACCTGCAATTATCGTCAAAGTAATCGCCGCTCCAGCAGATGGTCCATCCAATGAAACCAAACCTCCTTCCTCATTCACAAATGTCACAGTTATGTCTTTCTTAGATAAATCAACTCCAGTATAATCTTGCGCCACTTGGGTGGCAATCCTTATGGAATCCTGCGCCCCACTTTGCAAATCCACATTTTTGATGTTTACAGACACAACCCCTGTACCTTTCGTCATTTTAGTCTCCAATGGTATCAACACACCAGTTTTATCTCTCACACCAGCTGCAAAATAGTTTTTAATCACTGGCGTTAGCTCCCCCAATTCAGTTTCAGTTATACCTAGGCGATTGCTAAGGTCAGTTATTGTCAGTTCTTTGGTTTTTATATCCAATTTTAAATTTTCCAATACGAAGTTCAGATTTTCCAGATTTCTGTTTAGATTTTCTATGTTGAAATTTTGGGTTTCAATGGTTTTTGATTTGTCAGCTAATTGTTGAGATAATGACGCTACATTTGCCAAATGGTTTTGATTTTCTGAGAAGAGGTAGAAAGAAAATCCTACAGTCAATACTATAACAAGTATCAATAACTTTCCTGAAGAATTGGTTTTAGATTTTACCATAATATTAAATTCTCAGTTTAATTGAATAACTTTTGTTGGACTGTCTGT
Organism: Candidatus Aenigmatarchaeota archaeon; assembly: GCA_016198705.1. Taxonomy (GTDB): domain Archaea; phylum Aenigmatarchaeota; class Aenigmatarchaeia; order CG10238-14; family SCSR01; genus JACQIA01. The sequence goes on along the minus strand of JACQIA010000046.1, from coordinate 53,237 downwards.
AGATTTATCCCGCTCTAATTTGTAAGCCATTCCACTGACAGCATCTTCCAATTCTGGAGTATGAGTTATCAGAAAAGCCTGGTTAATAAAATCTCCTATCCTTTCGCGCAGCGTTATCGCCAATTCCGATACAGCTTTTGCATCAAGATTGCTTGTTGGTTCATCTAAGATTAACAAACGTAGCTGGGGTGCTAATGTTAGTGAAAAGGCTATCCTTAACGCTAATGCAGCCAGACTTCTCTCCCCTCCAGATGCAAAGCCTTCCACATTCCACCAATCGCCCATTCTGGATTGTAATTGCAAGATGTAATCGCCTTCTTCAATAGATAGCCTGACGTCGGAAAAATCCCCATAAGGATACAACGTTTGCCAAATCTTATTCATAGCATAATTGACAGTCGAAACAAATTCTTTTCGTAGTTCTATTTGTGTTTGTTCCAACGCTTTGCTGAAAATCTGCAGGTCTTTTGCCAGTTTATCCAATCGCTGAATTTCAGCTTTTTCTCTATTTATCAACGATAGTGTTTTTTCGAACTCATTCAGTCTTTGTTCCTTTTCTTTGATCATATAATTAATATTTTCAATTTTTGTTGTGAATTCTCTTTCGTCTGCTAATAGCACTCTAAATTCGTTTTCTAATTTCGATACATCTTTGTTCGCCAATTTATTTTCAAAATCCTCAATCTTTTTAAGAAGAACATGCCGTTTATTTGTTATTTCTTCCAGTCTCTTACTTTTCTCAAGGTGTTCCTTTGATTTCATGTAAAGAATTTCAACTTCCTGTTTCTTATTTCCAATTTCATTGAATTTCTTTTGTACCTCCTTCGTTTCTATTTCCAATTGTTTCAATTCTTTGTTCAATTTAGTATAGGATTCCGCTTGTACAATTAAAATATCCTTATAGCTTTCTAAGTCTTTTTTCAATTCATCCAAATCTTTTATTTGCACCCTTAGTACATCTATGCTTTTGGCCGCGGTTTCCAGTTCCTTTAATGATTTGGAGCTTTTCTCTCTCTTTTTAACCGCTTTGCTCAAAGTATCCATAAATTCTTCAATTTGCATTTTCTTCTGCTTGACTAGAATTATTTTCTTTTCTTTCGTCAGTTTATTCTCGCATATTGGACATTTTGCGCCTAATGATGATAACTGTTCTAATGCCTCTTGCGTTTCTTTTATCTTCATTTTCAATGCTTCTACTTCACCCACGTACTTTTCTAATTCTAACTTCTTCTCATCTAGAACTTTTTCAACATCGTCACCAACAATTTTCTTTAGATCATCAAAGTCCCTTTTAATTTTGATTTGATTCTCTATTTCCGATTCTAAAGTTGCAATCTTGCTCTGTTTTATTATTTCTATTTCAGCCTTAACTTTCGCAGTTTGTTCTTGCAGTTTTGAGTACTGCCTTTGCTTTTCATAAAAAACTTCTTCAAAATTCTGAATTATTCTATTTAAATTCTTCAATTCCTTTTCCAACATTTCAGGTCCGACAATTTTCATGCCTTTTGCTATCGAATCTATTGACATTTGAATTTCTCGCGCAACACTGTTTATTGAAGCTTCTTCATTTTTCAAAATTTGAAAACTTTCCACAAGTTTCCCTAATTCTAGAGAATCCTTTTCTACTTTATACTTTTCGTTTACAGTTGCCCCCAATCTCTTTTCAAGAATTTTTTTATCGGCTGCTATACTATTCAAAGAAACTAGCAATTCTTGTACAGCATTTTCTAATGTTTCAATATTCGTTTGTTCAATAACACTTTGTTTGCCCAACTTCCTTTCAATTATTTTATTTATCAACGATGTACAATTTGCCCTAGCCTTTTCGAACTTAGAAATCATTAGCAAATCATCTATCTTTTTCATCCTCTGGCCTTTTGGGATAGATATGAAATAATCCAAGGAATTCTGTTCAGCATAAATTGCCTTGTTGAACAATTCGTAATTAATTTTTAGTACATTTTCAACAATTTCATTTACCCTTTGTGTGCTAGGCGCTTCTAATAGCTTTCCGTCCTCCCTTATTTCAGAGTATGTTGTACCCTTCCTTTTTTCTATAATCCGCCTGATTGAATATTGATTATTATCTGTTTGAAAGAAAATTTCTACTTCAGCCCTTTCCTTTTCTGCGGGTTTGTTCATTATAATGTCATCCAGCAATAATTTTTTTGATTGTAAGGCTGGAAAAGTTCCAAAGAATGCAAAACAAATAGCATCTAAAATACTACTCTTACCGCTGCCAATATGCCCTAATAGCGCATTTGTACCTTTAGTAAACTCCAATTCTGAATTTAGATGTGACCTCCAATTAACTAGTTTTACTTTTGTTATCATCTAATCGCCAAAATTTCTACAATTTTTTTATGTATCAAGGAATTTGATGCCACCAAGCCCTTTGAACCAAATTTATAATCATCACCTTTGGCATCCGTAACTTTCCCACCGGCTTCTTTCACGAGCAGAATTCCCGCAGCAACATCCCATTCATTCTCCATAAACCCTACACTTGCATCAGTTCTTCCACATGCCGTATATGCCAATGCCAATACAGCGGTCATAGGCATTCTTATGTAAGCGTTTCGGAACAAATTCACATAGGCATTAGCCAATTCCGGATATTTCTTCAAAGTTCTACTGAACAAATTTATTATAGACCGTTCAAATTCTACAGTCTTACTCACATGTATCCTTTTGCCATTCAGAAACGCACCCTTATTTTTTTCTGCAAAAAACAATTCGTCTGTATTCGGGTCATAAATTACTCCCATCACAATTTCATTATCCTTTTCAACGCCAATAGAAACCCCATAATGTGGTATTCCGTGCGCATAGTTGAAAGTTCCATCCAAGGGATCTATGTATAGCGTGTATTCTGATGCACCTAATGATATTCTCCCACTTTCTTCCGCAACTATCTTACCCTTAAATCCATTTTCTTTAAGCATTTTCAATATCAAATCTTCAGCCATCCTATCCATTTTAATGCTATAATCAAATTTCCCCTTAGTTACAGCAATTTGTGCAAATTCAGAATCCCTAAATTTAGCTGAAAGCAATTTACCCGCTTCTTTTGCCGTCTCTGTTAAAATTCCCTTCATACTACTTACCGAAATGGACTAGACTTTTCTGTTCGCCCGATAAAATATTAAAAACAGTTTCTGTCTCCCCCTCACTTAATAGGGTAAATATGTCTTGATAATCGAAACCAGATTCAAATTTCATTTTATCCAGATTTTTCCTAAACAGACTGAGCCCTATCTCCTCTATTGATAATTTCTGTTCTTTAAGATTTCTCAGCAATTCAACACTTTCCACCATTTCCGGCGTTTCGATATCTTTAACAAACACAATCACAGCTTTATTGGCGTATTTTGACACTATGCTGTTAAGCTCTCTATCGTTTAGCATTTGTGTCCCATTCAATTTTATTCTGATAACAGGTTTTTTATAAAAGGTCTTTGAGAACAGAATGTCGTTTACCTTCTTTTCTACAAGATCGTGCAGAGACAAGCCATCTAAATTCATCTCTTCATAAAAGAACTTCCTTGCGGTTTCTAATGGCACGAATTCAACATTAGCGTCTTTGCCAACAATTATCTGGGTAATAGTTTTTTCAACTTCCGATTCGCTTCTTTGGAATTGTGTTATTACAGTGCTTCCAGGTATGATAAATTTTGTATTGCCAAGTTGTTCCATGGTATGGGTGTGTATGTGTCCGTCTATGACTATATCAAAGCCTCTCGGCAGATTTGATATGCTTATAGTAGGGGGTTCTATAGGCGAATATATGAACGGTTCTATATTCTGGTGGAAGACTAAAATGTTGAAGCAATCTTTCACTGGCTGGGGGTTCCATTGGTAGAGAATATCCTTTGCATATCTCTCTGGTACAGATGACATTCCATGAACAGCAACTTTTATCCCATCCTTTTCAAAAATAATCGTGTTGAGATGCAACCGTATCAAAATACCTGCATTTTCTAAAGCTTCCACTGTATTCTGCTCGCCTACAGTTAGTCTTTCATGGTTACCGTGTATAGCGATTACAGGTACATGGGATAATGTTTTCCTGGAGATTTCTTTTAATTCTTTGGTGCAGCTGACTAATTTAGTTCCTGGATTTTCTTTTAGCAGCGGTTTGCTAAGGATTTTCAATGCTTTAGCCCATGTTGTAGTTTTAGGGCCCCTTATGTCGAAAACATCACCACATACAAGAATTAAATCAGAACCCAACGCCTTGTCTATCGCTTCTTCTGCATTGTCAAAACTGTCATTCTCAAGTTCTGAATTATAGGCATAACCAAAATGCAAATCTGACAGAACAGCTATTTTCATACCATTAAACTATTGCAGGTGAATTTATTTTAAGATGTTATTTTCTTATTATAAATCTCTTACCTAGTTCTTTTATCTTGTCGGCGAGTATGGTATACTCAATTTCCTCCATAGGCAGCATGGCAGGCATAACAAATCCCTGTTCTCTCATTGCAAATGATTTCTGTGCAGCCATCCTTCTTACCTCATCAAATACAGGATCGTCAAACGCATCACCCGTGGCTGTAAACTTGCCATTATGCATGGAAAAGTACAAGCCAGTTACAATGGGATTGCAATAATAAACCGAAGCAGGTGAATTTAACTTTACAGGCATAAGTGCCATGTTGTGACTTCCTCTAGTATCGCCGGCTACATAGTGCGCATACTTGAACATTGCACCTATTTCTTCTGTGGCTAGGAATGGGCGTTGTACACGAGCAATCATTATTGGATCATCTTTTCCGGAATATTTGCCCGAAATGTTATGTAATCGAGTTGTGCTGATAGATGCTATCTGTTCTCCAGTACTCCTTGAATGTATCTTTTCTACAACAAACCTGTGTGGATTGAATAAAAGGCTTGCTATCTCAACATATTCTTCAGGTGTTTTAAGTTCTATTATTTTGTCAGCTTCTGTGTGCTCAACATCCATTATTGTAAACTTCACACCCTTTCTCATGTCATCGCTCAAAATCAAGCCTGGGGAACGAGAAACTTCAACAAACCCATAATATAATGGTAAATTGAACATTCCTGGCTCGGTCTTGTCTGCAGCAATCAACAATACTGCTTCGTTTGGTCTTTCCTCAAATTCTATTTCGGCAACACCTGGACCCATGCCTTTGACATTGCCAGAAAATGAGGTCTTCAATAAATCCTGTCCAGCACCATATAAGCCCTGTTCCTTAGCAACCTTGGTAGCCTCCATAAATGCGTCAAAACAAAGTTTGTGTATATCTGGATTATTTGGCCCTTTCGTATGCGACAGGAGTATGTGCGTGTCGTCGCCTGTATATCCAATATAGCTATCTATTACCAAGCCTTTATCCTTGCCATTTTTCTGTACAAAATTTTTGATAGTGGCAACTAGTTCAGGACTTGGTTTGGAATGGCCCCCCACCCCACCCACATCCGCCTTGATTGCAGACAATGTAATTTTCATAATTTTCTTACACTATTTGTCTTTAATAAGCTTTTATTCTTTACCATTAGCATTCGGTTTTATTTCTATAGAACTCTTAATTCTAAAGAGATAGTATGGCAGAGCAGAAACAAGAAGGGATTACTGTAAAGAAATCTGAAAATTTCGATGAGTGGTATATCCAATCCATTGTGAAGTCTGGTCTGGTAGATTACAGTTCAGTATCCGGATGTTTGGTTTTTAAACCAAGCGGTTATGCAATCTGGGAAATTATACAAAAAAATACAGATGCAGAGTTCAAGAAAATCGGAATTCAAAACGTCTACTTCCCAATTTTTATACCAGAGAGGCTGTTGAAAAAAGAGAAGGAGCACGTGAAAGGATTTTCACCAGAGGTTGCATGGGTCACACATGCAGGAGATAGTAAATTAGAAGAAAGACTGGCGGTTAGACCAACCTCAGAAACAATCATGTATGAAAGTTATTCAAAATGGATAAGATCGTGGAGAGACCTACCACTTAGACTTAATCAGTGGAATAATGTTGTAAGGTGGGAGTTCAAACATCCTATACCACTTCTTAGAACAAGAGAATTTTTGTGGAATGAAGGTCACACAGTTTTTGCCACCAAGGAAGAAGCTGAAGCCGAGCGTGACGAAATATTGGAAATATATAAAAAAATTACAGAAGAGTACCTGGCACTTCCTGGCATAATTGGCAGGAAAACTGATGCAGAAAAGTTTGCAGGCGCAGTCGCAACATACAGCATAGAGCATCTCTTGCCTGATGGAAAAGCAGTGCAAGGTCCAGATTTTCATAATGATGGGCAGAATTTTTCCAAAGTTTTTGATATAAATTTTTTGGATAAAGGCGGAAAGGGACAGTACGCTTGGCAAAACACTTGGGCAATATCTACACGAGAAATTGGAGTGATGGCTGCAACTCATGGCGATGATAAAGGGTTGGTTTTGCCTCCTAGGGTAGCACCGATACAAATAGTAATTATCCCTATAATTTTCAAAGATGTTAATAAAAAGGAAGTTTTGTCTAAAGCCAAAAAAATAAAAATTTCACTGGAAGAATCTGGATTTAGAGTCTTTCTTGACGTCAGAGAGGAATACACGGCCGGCTGGAAATTCAACGAATGGGAATTGAAAGGAGTTCCGTTGAGACTTGAAATTGGACCGAAAGATATAGAAAAGAAGCAAGTCGTCTTAGTAAGACGTGATAATTCCGAAAAGTTGATGATTAAAGAAACTGCTGTTGTAAAAAAGGTTCTCGAAATGTTGGATAGCATTCAAGAGAATATGTATAAGAAGGCAAAGAAATTCTTGAGTGACAACATTTCCATTGTAAAAACATATGAAGAGTTAAAGAACATTTTAAAAAATAAAAAAGGTTTTATCAAAGCAAGTTGGTGTGGAGATCACCATTGCGAAAATCAAGTGAAGCTTGAAACCGGGGCGACTATAAGAGTTATTCCATTCGAAAAGGAGAAAGCAACCAAATGTGTTTATTGCAATAAAGCTGGTAAAGAAGTTGTTTATTTTGCTAAGGCTTACTAGCTCAAGCGTTGCCTCTTAACCTTTCATAATCGGTTTTGTTGAATAAGTAGATTTTATTGAATAAGTAGATTTTATTGAATAAGTCTGTTGGTTGTTGAAAGTGTTTTGTCACAATGTCTGTGTGGTGGTTCAAGAGATGCATGAATTAGGTATATCAGCCAAATTCGACAACAGTAATGATTTTAATTGTATGAAATAAATTATTATTATGGGTAATAAGGAAAGAGTGATTAAAGAAAGTGAGCTAATGTTAAAGAAAAATATGATGTCCTATCAAAAAGGAATACTTACACTAACAAGTAAAAAACTACTTTTTTCTATTAAAAAGGGATTCATCCAAAAAAAGGAAGAAGAATTATTTGATATTCCACTTCAAGACATTAGAAGTGCTGATGCGATTAAAGTATGGGCACAAGATGGTTTACAGATTAGATTTAACAAAAATAGCAAAGTCGAAACATTGACATTCATTAATTCATCTATGGGTGGTCAAACCCTTCAGACCACTAACCCTCTATTTGTTGGATGGTCTCAGGCAATTAATGATGCTCGAGATAAAGTTTGAATAAATCTCTGTGTAAAAAGTCCGTTGCTTGTGTATAAAGTCACTAAATTCATGTACTATTTACACAAAGCCTTCCTAACCAAAAGATATTTAAATTACTTTATATAATTAAAATTAACCAATTCTCGGTGAGTTCTTTTGACACTATTAGACGAAAAACCAGAAATAAGAAAGACTGGAACAACTACATTGGGTATGGTATGTAGAGACGCAGTAGTCTTAGCTGCAGAGAAAAAATCAACACTTGGCTATTTGATCGCCAGCAAGGAATCGGAAAAAATATTGGTTGTAGAGGATCATGTGGCATTGACCATTGCTGGTGCAAGCGGTGATGCGCAAGCTTTGGCCAAATACTTGAAAGCTGAGTTGAAACTTTTCGCTATTCAAAACCAGAGGAAAATTTCCGTTAAAGGTGCAGCATCTTTGTTATCAAATATACTGCAAGGCGGCAGATGGACTTACATGCCATACATGGTGCAATTGATAATCGCCGGTTATGATGAAAATCCTGCCATCTATTCGTTGGATGCAATAGGCTCAGTGGAGGAAGAAAAGAAATTCTTTTCAACAGGCTCCGGTTCACCTATGGCCTTAGGTGTTTTGGAAGATGGCTACAAGGATGGCATTTCTGCTGAAGAAGCAAGCAAATTAGCCGTAAGGGCAATAAAGGCTGCTATAGAAAGGGATATAGGCTCAGGCGGGAAAGCTATAGATGTTGCTGTTATCAACAAAGATGGTATAAAAATAACAAGATACGACTTAGAAAAGACAGCTAGATAAATATCTATTTTCTGTGAACTTTATGGAAATTCTTGAAAAAGTAAAGTCTTTACTACCGAAAGAGGTAATAAGCAGAATAGAATTAGAAGGTTCAGAGATTATTGTTTACACCAAAGACCGAGAGTTCTTTAAAACACATGAAGAGACGATAAGGGAGATAGTAGGCCAGATCAAAAAAAGAATAGAAGTAAGGCCAGAGAAAAATTTAACTATTGACGAAGAGGCGACAAAAGAAATAATAAAGCAGCTAGTGCCTGAAGATGCAAAGATAAAAAGCATATACTTTGAGCCAGAGAGAAGTTTGGTTTTTATTGTTGCTGCCAAGCCCGGTTTAGTAATCGGTCGTGGCGGGGAGACATTTAGAAGGATAAGATCCGAAACTTTTTGGGTTCCTAGGATCGAAAGAGTGCCTGCTATAGACTCCAACGTAGTAGACGGCATTAGAAAAATGATGCACAGCGAATCTAAGTTTAGAAAAGATTTTTTGAATGGAATTGGTGAAAAGATTTTCGGCGAAACTAAAGCCAAACGAGACTGGATAAGAATAATTGGAATGGGTGGATGGGGTGAGGTTGGAAGAAGCTGCACATTGATTGAAACACCAAAATCTAAGGTGATCATCGACTGTGGAATAAAGGCTGGTGCAACCAACTCGGAAGTCTATCCCATTTTTAACACCAAAGAATTTGACTACGGCGAATTGGACGCAATAATTATTTCGCACAGTCATTTAGACCACTGCGGCGCTGTTCCAATACTGTACGAATATGGTTATAGCGGCCCTCTGTACATGACCACACCAACATTGGACTTGGCAACATTGCTTTGGTTGGATTACATTGATGTCATGCAAAAGGGAACCACAACACCTCTGTTTACCGCTAAAGGTGTTAAAGATGCAGTGAAGCACGCGATTACTTTGGAATACGGCGAAGTATCAGATGTAGCCCCAGATGTAAGACTGACATTTCAATCATCCGGTCATATCTTGGGAAGTTCTTCCCCCCATTTGCACATAGGAGAAGGTTTGCATAACATCGTTTATGCCTTGGATCAAAAATTCGGAAGAACCACGCTTTTAGATCCTGCTTTCACAGATTTCCAGAGAATAGAAACCCTAATTATCGAATCAACTTACGGTGGTAAAGACGACATCATGCCATTGAGAGCTGAAGCAGAAAGGCAGTTAATTGATATTGTCAACAAAACTATGGAAAGAAATGGCATAGTTCTCATTCCTTCCTTTTCAGTCGAGAGGGCTCAAGAAGTTATGGCTATTTTGGTTGAGAATGGACTTCAGCATAATGTATACTTAGATGGGATGATTTGGGATGCCAACGGCATCTTCACCGCATATCCCGAATATCTTTCCAGGAATATGCAGAAGAAAATCTTTAATGGACAAGACCCGTTCCTATCCCCAATCTTCAAGAGAATTGCATCTCAACAGGAAAGGGAGAAAGTATGGGATGATAAGCCATGTGTAATTGTTTCCACATCAGGAATGATGACAGGCGGGCCTGTACTCCAGCATCTGCAAGCTTTAGCGGAAGATCCTAAGAATACTTTGATTTTTGTCGGTTACCAGAGCGAAGGAAGCCTTGGCAGAAGAATCCAAAAAGGCTGGAGGGAAGTTCCGATACGAACGGAGAATGGAAAAACAATAAGCATACCTCTGAATATGGAAGTTTACACATCAGACGGATTGAGCGGACATTCTGATAGAAACCAACTGCTGAGTTTTATCGGACGCCTTTCTTCAAGGCCCAGTAAAGTTATTTGTGTGCATGGGGAGAGCCAGAAGACAATAGAATTAGCGAGGGCAATTAACAGGATTTTCAGGATAGAAGCCATAGCTCCTAAGAACTTGGAGACAATACGGTTAAAATAAAAAATCAATCAATCCAACCATTGCCATAGCATGTTACACATTCTATATATCCCAATAAAATTGAAATGAACCGCCCCTTTCCACTACAATAAAAGCAGATTTTCATTTAATTCTTTTTAACTTATGCTTTTGCTTATAAATAAAGTTTTTATGTACATTAGAACGGGAATCCTAGACCCAAGTCAAACTTGTAAACTTCATACATGTTTTGATTTGCAATGTTTACATATGAGGTGAGATAGCCAGACCTCAGATCACTTAAAGTGCTTATATGCTTTTTATCAGACGCCCAAAGAAGAAGAGACGCCAACAATAATTTGTGATCGTCGCCAGCATCCGATAAAGAAGTCCTTGCAAAGTTCGATATCCAAGCAGCTCTAGATATTGTCCCATTAACAATGACTACCGGAATCGGATTTTCAGATGGTGGGTTAGGCGAAGTTGTATAATTTCCATCAGATAGCAATATTTTGAACACATCTTTGTCTATAGGATATAGTTTTGTATCACTATGGATGAAATTTTTGAATTTGTATCCGTCCAATAATGTAATGCCGATTCTTACATTGCCGTCTATAAAACTAAGCAATAGTTGTTGGCCGTCAATAGTAAACTGATTATTAGGCAAGACCAGAATGTCCGCCACATTATCCCCTGTTGTGTCGAAATAAACAGAATTTCCATTGCAGATCCAAAATGTATTGCTAGTTCCCCTCATGGTGAAAATGCCTTGATTTATATTCGTGCTTGCACAAGCAGCTAACGCGCCATTATTGAATGACGCTACTTCATTAGGCGCGAGTACGCTCATAGGTATGTGATGGAAATTCTTGTAGGTTGGATAAGTTGTTCTCTTGGCGAGATCCGGTTTGACGAAAATATCTTCAGGAGGCGGACCAACTATATTACACGTAGGAAGACTTAATGCAGAGCATTTGTCAATACCGAAAATACTTTTTTGAACATCGCCCAAATCACCCAAGCCATTCAAATCCATGATTTCAACTATACCTTTGCCTGCTCTAAGGTAATCTTGCAAGTTCGTCTTGTAGGGTGTAAGGTCTTGATCCCCCCATATCAGCAAAACATCTGATGCAGAGTAAATCGGATTTAATCCAGACGATACGACATCAATGTCGATATACCTTCCGTTAAGCCGCAGCCTGCCTATCCAAGAAATTAATGCATTCTTTTGCGCCTCTGTGCAAACACAAGCAACAGTTACCAAAGGTTTGAACGTCCCAGAGGTTCCGGACCAATGAATCAAATTAGTCAGTTTCGTTGGAACTGTTTTATTCAAGAAATCCATTAACGCGCTTTCATTGAAAGAATATTGATATAATGCACCTAATCTGTCCATCGTTGTCACCACATCTCTTCCCTTGAGTATGATAAAAGCTTGTTCCCATCTGTTCTGATAAAAGAAGCCAGGGAAAAGAATACCAAATGCTACCAGCAGCGCTGCTATGACAGTAATCATTTCTAAAATTACAACAAACGCTTTATTTTTCATTTCTTCCACATACTAACTCTTAGCTCTCCAAATGCGCCTGAGCCAAAGGCTACAGTTCTATTTATCTCCACTCTTAATTTCGCGAATGCTTCTGGAGGCAAACATGTCATGAGGACCACATTGGGTTCTATGCTTTTGTCAACGAACGAAGTTAAAAAACCATCTTCTATGTCCAACAAGTCAAGAACTTTATTATAACCCCCTGCCGAATTGCATAAACTGTCAATTGCAGTTATTTTTGATGCAGATAGGATGTTTGTTTTATTTTTTATCTCGTCGGATAATCCCAATCTCTTTGCATTGGGTACATCAGTATGCCAATTGCCAGGATATCCCGCATCGTTTACCAAAATCTCAGAAATTTGGTAGGACTCAGCCCTCAATTTTTGCAGGCTAACTTCTTCCGAGTATAAAGGAAAAAACGTTATCAGCTTGAAAAATAGCGAAGCAACAAAAACGATGAATACTATTAATGAAAAATAGAAATCGAACGAAAGTTGGGCCTTCATCTTTAGACTCCCATGAGTTTTAATTTTACCAAAATACTGAATGCGCCGACCGTTATCCCGACCAAAATTAAACTATGCTTCATTCCTGCCACAATTGAATTTTCGCTTATCTGCCCTGCAACTAAGCCTGAAAACAGCGATTGAATTAACGCCATATAGAAAAATAATGAAGTGTAATAAGCCGCTGTAGTGCCAGGTTTTATTGAGAAATACACCTGGGATGTCCCTTGAAACATATCGCATACATTACAGCTAATTCCAGTGCAACTGTCACAAGGATTGCTTAAGCCTATAGATTCACCCAATAGCGATTCGCCTGATACGTTGAAAATAGGAATCAACAGCCTGTTTATCACAACAACTATTACTATGAAGATTATAGAAATGGCATACATGAGTACAACATACTGGTCTAGAATTGTTTTCTTCTCTTGTTCAGAATCCTGCAGTAGCGTTGCGTTGTCTGCTACAGCATCCAAAGTAGATACAACATCCCCTCCAGATACAAAAGATTCCCTTATTATTTTAATTGATGTGTACAGTCTTCTGCTGCCTTTTAGCCTGTTTGCAAGTTGATTAAGAACTTTGTCAATCGGCATGCCCCAAGTTAGTTGATTCGCAACCTTCTTAATTTCAGGTGATAGTTTTCCGTAGTCAATTTTACTTGAAGTAATTATTGCCTTGTGAAAGGCAATGCCGGAGCGTAAATTCTCGATTAAGCCGCGCAAAAAAACTGGAAATTTAGCTTCCATGTCCTTGAGGGCGGTATACTTTTGGTATGAGATAAAAAGCTGCGGCGTTGCCAAAATAAATGTAGACAAAATGATTACATTTCCAATCACACCGATATCCTGGCTTATTAATGCTAATGAAAAAAGCACCAGAGATACGAGTAGCGAGATTAATAAGAATTTTAATCTTTGCGCAATTTTGACTTTATTCACCCCCCGGCGTAGAGGATTTTATAAGGAAAATAAATGCGACTGAAATAAAAGGCAACATCATAAATATTAAAATGAACTGCAGGAAAATTATATCGCCCTGCACGCCACCTATTCCAGCCATTATTGCAGTCAAAATCGTGAAGAATATTGTGCCAAGAACAACACTTGTTAGATAGAGTTCTATGTAGACACTAAGCGTATGCGAATATTCGTAAATCTTTCTTCTGTATTCTGCCATAAACGATGCAGACTTTTCTTTTAAATATATATTTAGATCGGCCCCAGCTCTAATTCCAGATAAAATGCCCCAAAGCAATTCTGTAAGCCTTTTGGACGGAGTCCTTTCCATCTGCCTTTCAATAGCAGTATTCAAATCTAATCCAAAAGATTTAATGTCATTAACTAAAGCCCCTATTTGTTTGGTAATTTCCCCATAGTCACTGAATTTAGAAAACAGTTCGAAAGTTTTATGCAAGGGAAGTTTGGAACCAGCTACTGTAGAGAGGTAAAGCGTTGCAAACGGCAAACTGTCTTCTATTTCCTTGCTTTTGCCTTGCATTATAAACTTCGGATAGTTTATGGATAGTGTAAAAATCCCCATAGAAAGCAGCACCGATGTTGTGAAAGCTGTGATAAATGAAAATAGGAACTCCTCAAAAATATAAGCCAAAATAAATGACAATAGCGGAAATGCTATCACAAAAGCCAAAAAAGTTGTCAGTAGAGTTATGCTCAGATATTCAAGGGGAGAAATTTTAATACTGGATTTTTTCAAATCCGATCTTAAATCAGTCAAATAAGAATTTACAGTCTCACTAAATGAGCCAAATAACATATAGCCAAATCGAGAATAAAAGCCCATTTAGCTTTCACCCATCACTTTTGCTAGCAATTGTTTGGGATGCGAATAATACATGTCGATGACTTGATGCACACTTCTGTAATCTGTTACATTCTTCCTTTGCATCCAATCTAATATTAGCGACCTCCTTTCCATTTCATCAACCAGTTCTTGCGGGTTTACTCCTGTGACATCAGATATCCTTTGCAATATGACGCTTTTGTTTGAAACTTCAAAGGTGTCTCCAACAGGATTCCATTTGAAAATTTGGTTGACAAGCGGTTCTGATGCTTCAGGATCAAACTTAACCATTTCTAAAACTTCGTTTACCTTCCTGACATATCTGTTTTTATGCCTGACACGTAAAAGGAATACTACAATATCCAGGCTACTTACCAAAGTTTTTGGCAAGGATATGGGTTGTGTTGTTAATCTATCCACCAATTTTGTCAAGTTTTCTGCGTGAATAGTAGCCATTGAAGGGTGGCCGGTTGCAATTTGCTGGAACAATATGTATGCTTCCTTGCCTCTCACCTCACCAACAATTATATAGTCTGGTCTTTGTCGCAAGCTCTCTTTCAATAAATCAAACATGTCAACTTCCCCCAATCTGCCTCCCTCTACAGAAATCGGAATCCTTGCAACTGTTGGTATCCAGTGTGGATGGGGCAGTCTTAGTTCAGCTGTATCTTCTATCGAGACTATCTTTTTTTCAGGCCTGATAAACAAAGACAATGCATTGAGGAAACTAGTTTTACCGCTAGCAGTCCCCCCTGAAATTAAAAGGCTTCTCCCAAACTCTACAGCCAGCCAGAGATAAGCCAATGTTCTTACATCAACTGTGCCATAATTTAAAAGATGGATGGGGGTTAAAGGTTCCTCAGAAAATTTTCTAATAGTAAAATTACTTCCACGTCTCGCTATATCAGTAGCTAATGTAGCTTGCAATCTGCTTCCGTCTGGTAAAGTTCCATCAATCAATGGCTGGGATACAGATATGGATTTTCCAGAAAGTTGTACAAGCCTCGCTAGAAATGAATCTAATTCATCTTCAGTCTCGAACACTATATTAGTACCAACCGAACCTAAAACAGGATTCCTATGATAGATGAATATGGGTATCCCAATCCCATCACAGCTTATATCTTCAATATTTTTGTCCTTCATTAAAGGCTCTATCTTGCCAAGCCCAATGAAATCCCTTTCTATGTAGTATTTTAAAATAGTCTTCTCAGCAGGAGTAATTTGGAATTTAAAATAATTTATCAAATCTCCTATCTGTTTGCTTAAGTATTCGCTTGCTTCAACCATCTTAAGTCTAGAAAAGTCTATATCCAATCTTTGTTCCAAAAGTCCTTTTATTTTCTTTAAAATATCACTCAAAATTGGTGTGAGGTTAGGCTCGACGGTTTGATATACATAACCACCGCCTTTAGCATCCCAAGATATTTTAGTGTATGCAAATATCGCGTCGCCTTTCTTAGGTTTATCCGGTATCAGAGGATAAATTATTGTTGTCAGTGGTTTTTCTTCCGTCATTTGCAGTTTTCCGAACCTAATGCTCTTAGGCAATGTAGGAATTTCTATGCCTTTGAATGCAGAGTCAGATTCTACACCGCCTCTAGAGCCAAACCTTGATCCACCACCAGCGCCAACACCACCACCTCTAGAACCTGCTAAAACAACTTCAAGCGGCGATTCGATTGTCGTGGGCAAGGGAGTCCTAGCAGTCACTGGGACAGGTTCCTCAAATCCTTTGCGAGCTTCCAGTCTGTGATAACCAGTCTTCAATTTTTTAACTAATAATTTGCCCAACAACAATTACCACTAATTTATTTTTGTTTTTTATTAATGTTAATCTTATTGGTTTGTACTTATGAGTTGGATTAGGTTGTAGAAGTATCTTCTGGATGGGTTTGATTATTTTTCAATGGTGATAGTCTCCTATTTAGTTTCTCAGTTTGAAATTATCGAAACTAGGATTTGTTTAAAAAACTTACTATTCTACTAGATCCACCTGCTCCAATGCAATCCTTCCAAGCTCCATTTCATAATATCTGAACTTGTTTGTAGTAGAATCATGAGTATGGTCAGAATTAAAAAGATATCTTTTGATTGGAGATAATCAAAAATCATTCAGCTTGGTAAATGGTGCCGTAATGATTTTTTCCATTTTTCATTCACCTAAGCTATGCGCGTAGCTATGATAGCTGAATTCTGAAGAACTGCGGTACCTCTGGTGGTTGCTGTATTTTGTGCCCATTGGAATTGAATGTTACCAGCAGTACCACCTGCAACTACCACACCGTATATCTTTAACAGGACATCATTGGTTTGTCCTTGTGTGTTTTGTTCTTGGTTGTTGTTAAAGAACCACACAGCATTCGAGACGCTCCCAGGAGCATTAGTACCAAACCATGTACCTTCCAGAGCAGTACCACTAGGAACGGTAAACTGCCATTTTATGGATGGAGTAAAGCTAGCATTGAAGAGGAGATACATGTCAAACGTCCATACCTCATTAGCTCCAACCGAAAACTTTAATTCATCATCATCCTGAAGAGTTGCAGAGTTGACGACACTCTCGTTAATACTCTTGCGCACTATTTTACTAGTTACACCACCACCTCCAGCAGTTGTTTGTATAGTCCCATCGGGAAACTTAAAGCCGCTAGATGTCGAATGAATTATTCCTGCTACTTGTAGTTTCTCAGTAGGGTTCGGAGTCCCGATGCCGACGTCGCCGGTTCCTGTTATTCTAATTCTTTCCTGATTGTTAGTAGCAAATATGAGATGGATATTTTCTAAAGTTTTGATCTGTATATTTCCAGAGGCGTCATTACCGATTGTAGCACGCACTACTTGTGCAGCAATGTTAAAGAATTCCAACCAATTCTGACTATCAGTTCTTCTAAGACGGGTAACTCCATTAACATCTAATGTTTGAGCTGGACTCACCGTCCCGATGCCGACATTACCTAATGCATCAACAAAAAGCTTACTGTTAACATCTAATATATTGCCGCCAATTATCACATCAGCATTTACAATAACTGCCAAAAGAATCAATAAAAGTAAAGCAGAAAAAATTAATTTTCCTTTCATATAATTAATAATTGTTTTCCTTAAATAATTATATATCATTCAAGTTCAATCGCATTTTGTATTAGCATACCTTTTAAATAAAAATTGCCCGATTCATCTATGAAACTAACTATATCACCGTTGGAATTTTTTATGATAAAATCGTTGCTTGCTGCGGAAGGCGTAAGCGAAGCCTGGTTTTCAAACAAGTCCCCTTTTATAACCATGTTTCCGGTGATCAAATTTATTACCACAACTATATTTCCCGCACTGTCTTTGAACACAAATTCATCATCGGGTGTGGTTTGCGGATCTGGATTTAATTTAGCAAGCGCCCCCTTCAAAATTGCATCCCCAATTTCTGTAAACTGAATAGAATCTTTCATGAACAAAATGAAATTCGAAGGGCACAGCCTTTCTATAGAAGTTACGTCAATATTGCCAATTTTTATTATATTTTGAGTTTTATTAAATATTAAAGTTATGGGATAGGGAGAGGCTGCATTTCCGCATAAGTCAATTGTATTGTTCAGAAGATGAATTGTATCAGAAATATTGCCGCCAGAAGGTGTGGAAAAAATTTGCAGACCATAATCTGCCAATCTTAATCTCTGTATATAGTTTGCATTTAACTCTTTTAATTTTATAGTGTAGTTTATATAATCACATTCTTTACACGTATTTGTTAAAGAAACAGCAATTGAAGATATGTAACTAGCAATTAATTCCCTGTTGGCCTCAGCCACATCTTCCCTGATTATATCCGCCTGCAAACGGAAAGCTCCTCCTATGGCTATAAATAAGCCCAACCCAATTATGAAAAACAATAGGAATTGTACGACTAACGATTGTCCCTTCATTCTAAAAGAATTTTTATTTCCGGAATAATTAAGGTTTTACTGCCTACAGTCACTTGATTAATAGCTTGCCTCGATATTCTAACAGTTTTTCCAGTACTCTGATACACACTCGATTCGTGCTTGTTCAAATCTATTTTATATCCTCTCGTCCCACTCGGTTCAATCACTTCCCTAAACCAAATTCTATAAGTTATCTCAAATCCATCGTGAGTCGCATTTGCTTTAGCGCAAACTACAGAAGATTTATCCTTTCCAAAAACTCCTGCTGAAGGCGGACAACTAGCGCCAGGCGTTAATGATATAAAACCGCTTTGCACTGCAATATTTGATGCTTTTGCGAAGAAGGTGAACTGCAGGGAATTGTTTTCTTTAGTAATGTCGACAGTTGGGTCTGGATTGCAAGAAGCTAGCTCATTTTGGGTGCATGTGTAAAGAAGCCAACCGCCGGTGGCATCAATAGTAAATGTTTGCTCACCGCCGTTATTTGCTATAAATTCTATTTTGCTTGGAAGAGAATTAGCACTGTTTTGGTCGAAGTAGCTTGAAATTCTCTCTACCACAGCTGTGTCTTGGCGTTTCTGTATTAATGGCAACCCCCACGTATAAGCTGTAACAGCCAATCCTAGTGCAATGGTAACAACCAATAGTGATGTTATTATATCTACTGCGCCTTTAGAAAATTTCATAAATAACTACATAGGTTTTGGTTGTAATAAAAATGGCCTCTTCACTGGTGGAAGCACAGGCCTGGATAATTTCTTGCCTATGTTATCAAGAAGCTGTAATACCGATTGATTGCTTTCTGCTACTCTTTTGTTCGTTTCTATAAGCTGGTCCAGCTTGTCTCCAAGAGGCTTCATATCGCCAGCTGTAGGAGCCATTTCCTCTGTAGCCGAGGCTTTGATAAAAGATATTATTTCGTCCATCCTTGCGATTAAATCTTCCATTCTGGAAGGCAATCTGGATATTTCTATCCTTAAAGCATCATTTGCTTTGGCCAATTCATCCACAAGTTGCTGGTTCATCTTTACGATGTCAACCATATCCCTGTAGAACTCCTGCATATTACCGCCTTTGGACACTTCCAATTCATCTATCCTCTTCTCAAGTTTTCTTAGAGGAGATACAGGAATTAGCTCAAATTCGCCAGAATCCTTTTCCATAACAGCACCTTTGGCCATATAAATTATTTATTAATCAGATAAATAAAGGTTAACTAATGGTTAGAGAAATATCTGCAGGAGCAGTTATCTTCAGAAAAGAAGGGAAAAAAATTTCATATCTGCTTTTACACTACCACTTCAAGACAGATTATTGGGATTTCCCTAAAGGCAAGATAGAAACTGGTGAAGATGAAGAGGATACTGTGTTAAGAGAGATAAAGGAGGAAACTGCGATTGACGGTGTTAAAATATTTCCTGATTTCAAAGAAAAGGTCAGCTACTTCTACAGGAAGAACGGAGAGACCGTTTTCAAAGAGGTGGTATTTTATCTAGCCGAGACCAATGAGAAGGATGTTAAAATTTCGCATGAGCATACAGGATACGAGTGGGTTGGTTATGATACTGCATTAAAGCGTTTGAAGGAGAATTCTAAGAAGGTTTTGGTGAAAGCAAATAAATTTTTGAGCAAGAATTTAACTAAATGGATGTAGTTACTCCATTTCTCCCATATCCCCGCCCGGCATGCCGCCCGGAGGCATTGGCATACCGCCCCTTCCTAGTTTACTTGCAGAAATAACATCGTCTATTCTTAAAATCATTTCAGCAGCCTCAGAAGCAGATTTTATTGCCTGAGTTTTTACTTTCAATGGTTCTATAACACCAGAACTGAGCGCATCTACAATTGAACCGTTAAAAACACCAACACCGTATGTTATTTTTCCTTGTTCATGGGCTGCACGCAATTCTACAAGTATGTCTATCGGGTCTAAACCAGAATTTTCTGCTAAAGTTCTTGGAACGACTTCCATTGCATCTGCAAAGGCTTTGACTGCCAATTGTTCTCTCCCTGAAAATCCTTCTGCAAACTTTCTTAATCTCTTTGCTACTTCAGCTTCAGGAGCGCCGGCTCCAGCAACAATTTTACCTACTTCAACTGCTGATGCAACAGCGCCAACTGCGTCTTCAACGCTTCTATCAACTTCATCAACAACATGCTCTGTCGAGCCTCTTACTAACATCGTAACAGCCTTTGGATCTTTGCAGTCTCTGATAAATGTCATTGATTCTCCAGCCACCTTCTTCTCTTCCACAATCTTTGAATAACCCAAATCTTCAGATGATAAATCGTCGAGATTAGTAACAATCCTGCCTCCTGTTGCTTTAGCCAAGGCTTCCATGTCAGATTTCTTTGCCCTTCTGCATGCCAAAATTTTCTTTTTAGCCAAATAATGTTGAGCTACGTCGTCAATCCCCTTTTGGCATATCAATACATTAGCACCAGAATTGACAACCTTGTCAACCATTTCCTTAAGCATCTTCTGTTCCTGTTCTATGAATGCCTGCATTTGGTCAGGCGATGTGATTCTTATCTCTGCGTCGGTTTCAGTTTCCTTAACTTCCAAAGCAGCATCAACCAAAGCAATCTTGGCATCTTTCACTACTTTAGGCATCGCAAGATGAACGACTTCTTTATCAATAACAATTCCTCTTACCAATTCTGTATCGTCAGCACTGCCCCCCTGTTTCTTCTCTCTTTTGATGTTGTCAGTATCAACTTCTATTTTGCCATCCTTTTCTTCAGCCACTGTTTTGACAGCAGCGACAATTAATTTTGCCAATTTTGGCGAACCCCTTTCAACGGATTTTCCTGATAAGGATGTGATCGCGATTTTTTCCAAATTATCAGTGTCGTTTAATGAAATAGGCTTGCTGATTTCGTCAAGAATTTTCAAAGCTTCCTCCATCGCAAGCTTGTAGCCTTTGGCAATAACTGTTGGGTGTATTTCTTGATCCAACAGCTCTTCTGCTTTTTTAAGCAATTCACCGGAAATAATTACAGATGTAGTAGTGCCGTCGCCAACTTCTTCGTTTTGTGTCTTGGCTACCTCAACCATCATCTTAGCAGCTGGGTGCTCTATCTCCATTTCCTCTAAAATTGTGACACCGTCGTTAGTGATGACTATATCTCCGATGGAATCTACAAGCATCTTATCCATACCCTTAGGGCCGAGAACACTTCTTACAGATTCTGCTACAGCTTTTGCAGCAGCTATGTTGGTCCTTTGGGCGTCTTTACCTGTAGAGCGTAATGTACCTTCAGGCAGAATTAATATAGGCTGTCCGCCTAGTTGTCCTACCATTGCTTGTGCCATGAAAATCTATTAGAAGTATACTTACATACACACTTAAATAGTTTACGCTTCTTGGGTTCTGTTGATTTAAAAAATCCTAAATGTGGTGTTAAATTTGAGTCTATTTAAATTTACATCACTTAAAAAGTTAGAATGGGATCTCAAAAACCTGAAGATGTCATCAAGGAACAAGTTTCAGTTCCAGATTTACAGATTGGAAATCCATATTTGTATCGTGTTGTAGTTTTTCATGGATATAACTTTCGTAGAATTTATGAGGGAAAGGAGCCTATAATTGCTGCTGGTTTCTACAATAGAGCAACAACCGGTCAAGAAGAAAATGATTCAGTTGTATTATATTTGCTAGAGAAAGAAAATGCTAGGACTATAATCTATAGAAGACAGTTAAAATAAGTAAAATTAATTTCCTATTCCATAATTTCTGATAAATGTCTTGGCGATTCTATATTAGTCAACTCTGATTCCAGAACTATCGGAATACCTTCTACATGTTTTTCTTCTGTTTTCTTAGCCACAAACACAGCTCTTGAATTCAGTGCATTAGCCAATCCCCTCATCAATACAGATTCTCTCCTCAGGGTTTTGTTGTCTCTGGAAAGGGCAGTGATAAGCGAGAATTTCTCCCTGCCTACAATTTCAAAAGGAGCCGAATATACAGAACTGTTGTCTATGCCTATTCTGGAAAATTCCTTGCTGACGTTGTTTTGAAATTCGTCTTTAGGTTTTAGATAGGACGGCTCTGCATGCTTCATTTCATACGGTATGCTTAGCTTTATTGACAGCATCGATTCAAGTTTTTTCACAGTTTTCTTAGACGGATTCACTCTTTTATGCTCTATTTCATACAATGCTTTTTTAGAAATGCCTATCTCGTCAGCCAATTGCTCCAACGTATAAGTTAATTCTATCCTTCTTTCTTGCAAAGCGAATGTGTTGATATCTTGAGTATGCCTGCCTTTTGAAGATTGAGTAATAATCATCTCGTCTTCTGTTATCATTTCTTCGAATGATTTGGGTGTCAAGACTGGCAAGTCGAATCTTGAATAGACTGTGTCATCATCTAGCAGTTCTCTGTTGTTCTTCGTTGAGATTACAAACGGATAGGCGGAAATAAAATAGGAGATGGCGCGCAAACTTGAAGCATGCTCTTGATTTAACCCGTCGACATTCAATAGCGTCTTTATCAGTAGCAAATGCTCTCTTCTAGCAGCTATGTCAAAACAGCCTCTAGTAACAAAAACTTCAAACTCACCTTTATGCAAAGTATTAACTAATTTATTCAACAAAAAAGCTTTATCGAACATAATAAATAATAGGAAAGTATTAAGGATATAAATGGTGTATGTAGGTATACACAAGGGCCATTAGCTTAGTCAGGTTAGAGCAACTCTTAATTGAGTGCTAAAAATCGACTTATATGTCAGCTAAGCTGAGACATCGATAAGTTAAACAACTCGATAAAGGTCACCGGTTCAAATCCGGTATGGCCCATTTTTTTACAAATGAAAGTTTTAAATGTTTATCTGAGCTGTATCTTGTTTGCGAGTTTATGAGTATCTGGTTAATTAATTATAAACACCCAGACGGTGACACATATTTTCCTAAGTGGAGACCATGGACTTTTATAGCCGATTTGCTTACACGGATTGAACGAAGGGAAGAAGCTCATTCTTATGATAAGTATATTCTTGGAGAATGGATAGGACACATAAGAAGCGTGGATTTTCAAAATTCAACTAGAATAGGTATGTATAGGGAACAAACAACTCTGTCTGGTGAGCCAGATCAAATATCAGCCTTAATATTTGGAAGTACTTTACTGTTTCCTCCAAAAACCTTTGGAATGCAAGCTCTTACATACAGAAATGGCAAATTGAAAATTACAATTAATAGGTATTAACAGCCTTTTTAGGCAAGAAAACTACCATTATTTATGAGGCTACTGCAATTTTCCTTACTAACCTTTTTTCTGTTACCAAATATTGCTTTAGCACAATTGGACTCTAACATTGTATCCGCCTTGCAAATAACTTTAATTGCTATCGCAGCAGGTGCCTCTACAATTACCACAGTAATGGCAATAGAAATTTTGAAGATGTTGTCCACAAATGTTAAAGCTAGTGCATCTGTGTTAGAAAAATGTCCAGAATGCGGTAAAAACTCTTTTGCAAAAGCTTATGACGGAACTCTGTTGACATCTTACAAGTGCAATAAATGTAAACACGAAGAGATAAAAGAAAAACCTATACCAGGAAAACAAAAATCCAAATCTAAATAAGTTCTTCCTTCTTTATTATCCCTTCTCTAATAACTTTTATTTCATTAATAGTAATATCAACAACTGTTGACGGTTTACCATATTTACATTTACCTGCATCAAGAATCAAATCAACTGTATCCCCAATTTGCTCTAGTACATCTTTAACTTCAACAGGTTCTTTACCTCCAGATAAATTTGCCGATGTTGCAGTTATTGGAAATTTTATTTTATTAAGCAGCGCTTGAGCAACTGCATGGTCTGGTATTCTAGCACTGACTTTGTTCCCTCCTAAAAATTCATGAAATTCAACTTTCGAATTAAGAATAATCGTAAGAGGACCAGGTAAAAACTTCTTTGCCAATTTCTCTGCTTTTGGCGTGAATTCTAAAAACCTCTTTGCCTGATCCAAATCTCTGAAAGCAATCGATGATGGCTTTTGTAAATCCCTGCCTTTAATCTCAAACACCCTTTCAACAGCATTAACATCAAAAACATTCGCCCCCAAGCCATACAAGGTTTCTGTAGGATATGCAACCACACCGCCCGCTTCTAGAATTTCTCCGGCTTTTTCAATAACTTTTTCTTCCAGTATGTCGGGATTTACTTTAACTATTTTCATACATAATATCTGCTTAAAGAATATTGATAAATATGCAAGCCAAAAAAGAATGGGTTTATTGGACAGATAAATTGGCTAAAGATGTCATCGATAAGGAAAAGAAGCTAAGAAGGGGAAATAAAGTTTTTCGAACAGAATCTGGTCTAGGGGCTAGTGGTTTCCCGCATATAGGCAGTTTTGGCGATGTCGTAAGGAGCTATAGCGTTTCTCTCGCTCTAAAAGACGCAGGAGTAAAATCCGAATATATTGCCTATTCCGATGACTTTGACGGGCTCAGGAAAGTTCCGTTAACGTTGCCTGATACTTTGGAAAAATTCATTGGCGTCCCGGTTGCTTACATACCCGATCCATTCAAATGCCATGATAGTTATGGCGAGCACATGAGTTCCCTTTTAATTGATGCTATCGAAAAGGCTGGTATTGACTACACCTTCCAATCAGCCGCAGAAAATTATAGAAAAGGCGTGTTAGACGAAGCAATCGAAACTATTCTATTGAAGTCTGAAAAAGTCGGGCAGATAGTGAAAAACCTGACTGGACAGGAGAAATTCATCGAAACGCTGCCTTATTTCCCTGTGTGTGAAAAATGCGGAAAAATATACACAACACGAGCATACAAAATGATTGAAGACGAACATAAGGTCTTGTATGTTTGCGACCAGGAATTCCAAGGCAAGAATCTGAATGATGACAAAAAAATTGTTATTAAAGGATGCGGGCATAAAGGCGAAGCCTCCTATTTCAAAGGCAACGGTAAGCTTAGTTGGAAGCCAGAATTTGCAGCAAGATGGAAATCATTAAAAATACTTTTTGAACCCTATGGAAAAGACATAAAAGACTCTGTTTTAATCAACGATGCTATTTGCAGAGAAATTTTGGATTTCGAGCCCCCAACGCATGTGATGTACGAAATGTTTTTGGATAAAAGCGGGAAGAAGATCTCAAAATCCTACGGCAATGTCTTCACACCCCAAGTTTGGTTCAATTACGGCAATACTCAGAGTTGTATATTGCTGATGCTCAAGAGATTTGAAGGAACCAGGGAGTTGGATGTAACTGACATACCCAAATATTTTGACGAATTAGCAAAGTTGTCAAAAATTTATTTTGGATTGGAGAAAATAGACGACAAAAAAGATTTGGATAACAGGAAAAGATTGTTCGAATATGTCTATTTCCTCAAGCCACCAAAGAAGTCCGTTGCAATACCGTATGCTGTTATGGTTGAAATTGCAAAGATATTGCCTGAGAAAGATCAAGTTGGGTTTGCTATTGAAAAATTGAAGGAATTCGGGCATTTGAAGAAAACTAGCAAAGTTATAGAAAAAGAAGTTGGAAAACTTCTGGAATTTGCCAAAAATTGGACCAGGGATTTTGAGAAAAAGGAGGTCTTGGAAGTTGCCTTATCGGACGGAGAAAAATCTGCTATTATAGAACTTATTGGTGCAATAAAAACCGAAAATGATGCGGATATACTGCAGAAAAGAATATTCGATGTATCAAACAAATTCGGCATTAAACCGAAAAAGTTTTTCCAAACAATTTACATGATATTATTGAATTCCGAAAGGGGGCCAAGGCTGGGCCATTACATACTTCAGGCAGGGAAAAATGAAATTATTAAAAAATTAAGTGCAACTATACAATAGATTAGAATGTTTTACAGCGAATCAAGAATCTTCAAAAACGAAGAAATGCTATCACACGATTATCTGCCAGAATTGCTTCCGCATAGAGAAAATCAAATCAAGCAGATAGCTAACAACATATTGCCGGCAAGCAAAGGTAGACAGCCACAAAACACATTTTTATTCGGTTCTCCCGGTATTGGAAAAACCGCATCTGTAAAGTACATCTTCCGAGAATTCGAAAATTCCTCTGGTGCTAAAACTGTCTATGTAAATTGCTGGGACTATAAGACAGCAACAGCTGTATTGTCAAAGATTGTAATCGATTTGGGTTATCCTATACAGAGGCGCGGATGGGGGAAGGATGAAATCTTTAATCGGCTTAAAGAAGTTTTGAATAAATTGAACAAAGGCTTGATAATTTGTTTGGATGAAATAGATCAGCTGGAGCAAGAGGCACTCTATGATTTATTGAGGCTGGATGTAGATATTCCTTTGGGTTTGGTAGCAATATCTAACAATCAATTTGTATTTGCCGATGCTGAGCCAAGGATAAGAAGCAGTTTGGCGATGGATGAGGTTGAATTTAAGCCATACACCTTGATGGAAATGAAAGATGTTTTACAAGAAAGAGTTAAGCATAGTATCATTTCAGTAGAGGACGGTGTTGTGTTGTTGGCAGCAAATCAAGCCGTACAAAAAGGCGGTGACGTTAGGATAGGTTTGCAATGCCTGCTTAAAGCAGGTAGAGTTGCAGAGCAGGAGAATTCAAACAAGCTTGAAGTTGAGCATATGAGGAAAGTTCTGAAAGAAGTTAAAGAAGTCAAGCCAGAGATATTGAAGGAGAAAATTAATGATGGGGAAAAAATTATTTTGGAAATTCTAAATGGTGGCAAAAAACAGCAATCAGGCGAATTATATAAGGAATATTGTAGATTGGTAAAAGACCCTGTTAGTGACAGATTATTCAGAGAGTATATCAACCATTTGGCTGAGGTAAACTTGGTAAAAATAAACAAAAGAAAATTGCATGGTAGTGTAAGAATTATTTCAAAAGTTTGACAGCATTCTTTTCATGCAGCCAGTACAAGAGACCTAATGCTTCATTTTTAGTCATCCAAGCACATCCAACAACTTCCTTGGTATCTAGGATTATAGGTTCTTTAGGATCGGCTTCAACCAAATATGTCGAAACAGTCTGTTTCGTATCTTCAAAAGCATAGCTATAGCTGTATATCCTGTCTAAAATTTTCACATCCTTCAATCCTATTTCTTCCTGGATTTCTCTTTTCAAGGCTTGTTCCTCTGTCTCCCCCTCTTCTACGCCTCCCTTGAGCAATCTCCAATGGTATTCGGGTTTTTTTTGGTCCAGTTTTTTGACAAGCAAAATTTTCTTTTCACCATTTACAGAGAAAATCACAGCTTGGACGGTTTTACGAATCCTCATACTTAAAAATAAGGTTTTTAAAGGATAAGTTATGTATTAATTGAATAGCATTTCAGACAGCGGGATAGAAATCCTAAAGATTGTCCATAGCAGCCTGGAGTGCTCGTCGAGGGTTATACTGATTTAGGTATTGCCCGTGATAGGCTCATAGGTGTTCTGGGGCACCCGAACGAATTGAAAAATTCGGGGTTTAGGCCGAAGGTTCAAATCCTTCTCCCGCTATTTTCGAATAAATGCCTAGAAATTTAGGACTTCTGAATCCTATAACACTCATCCATTTATCTACTTGTGTTCTGCCACTAATGTAAACTCTACTTGAAATTGTATAGCCTTTAATAATCCTTTTGTCTATTCGTTTAGCGTCTAATTGTAAAGAGAATTTAATTTCTTTTGATTTTAAAAAATCTGAAATTTGCTGAATAATAACCTTGCTTTTAGATACGCCTATAATTGTTGGATAGTAAGGTATTTTTCTATATCTCCTCTTTAAGCATAAACAGAAATCCGCATCTGCAAATCCTTGTATGAAATATTTAACTAAACCTTCGTCATATCGAATTATCTCTGGTATAATAACTTTACCAGATTTGTAACTATAGGGCATTTGCATTATACGTGTAAAGAAAAGAAATAAACTTTTTGAATAAATTCTAATACCAAATGTTGTACCTTTATCGTAAAGTCTTGGGATTACTGTTATTTTAAAGAGTTTCTTAAATAGAGGTACTATTACATTCTCATATAAACTTTTCTCATCTTTAGGGTGCCCAACGCATGTTATTGAATATTCGTATTTCTTAGGTCTAAAGCTAAAACATCCATCACCTGCCAAAAAACCACATAAATAAACTAAATCTTCTGTAATAAATTGTGGCAATTCTAAACCTTTTTCTACATCCTGTTTGCTTAATTGTATAGCAGATATATCAATTTTCATTTTGATCAAAAGTAAATATTACTTGAGTGTATATCCAACTTTTGAGACAGTAGACTTCCGATGGTTCCGATGCTTTTAAAATATGGAGTATCATTTATTTTATACGGGTTCATAGTCTAGTGGTTAGGACACGACCCTTACAACTAATGTAAGTTAGGTTGAAACTCCAGTTCGATTCTGGATGGACCCACTACTTTCTTCTAAACTTAATCACAAACAAAACTACTGATGCAAGCAACATTATCTGCAAAAATCCAAATACATCAAACTCGCTTAAACTTGCAAGCCCGGACTTCAGCTGCACATTAATCTTCTTCCAGCATCTGTTACCACCGCTCTGAGGAACAACACATTTCCCATCGCCAAGATAGCTGCAATCTGCATCAACAGCGCATGTAACTGGGTCTGAATTAGCATTCCCCAAAACCTGCACGGTTGTCGATTTGGAAACTAGATAAATCATCTTCGGGAAGAATCTTCCTGCTTGGCCGTAACTTAGTTTTTCTGTACTGCCTATATTCCTGTCTATCGTCAATACATTAGGGTCAGATATTTCGGTTACATTCAATGTATAAGTGTTTGCAATCAGTCCAGAAGGTATGACTGTGGCTGGGAAGATGAAAGGCTCGTTGACAGTTGCAGTAACTGGGGATACTGAAAGTGAATAGTCTATAGGTCTGAATGTTCTAGTTGGATACGGCAGATACTCTATAGCTGGGTTAAGGGGATCATAAAATTTGCATGCTACTGTGTTGAATTGGCCTGGGGGTAAGTTGAGTTGGTAATTTGGGCTTGATATAGTGCATGAACGCGAACCAACCAAACCTAGATATTCGCATTTCTGGAATGCTGCACAATTCAAATCTATATCGTTTCCTGGATCAGGACAGTTTAGATAACATCTGGCTCCGATGTTTCTTTCTGAATCGTCGAAGTATCTTGCCTCCCACCCTATTCTTAAATAGGATAAATCACCTTGGAGGGTTATTATTTGGCTTGTGCCTGTGAAATCCCCCCCACCCCCATCATCTCCTCCACCCCCAGGCGGCGGTGGTTCAATGACAATTGACAGAATAGTGAAGCTTGTTTCAGCAGGAGGCAGAACTATTTGCGCGAATACTAATGGAAGAGATATAAGCAAAACCAATGCAAGAAAACCATAATTCATAATAAACTATTGCCTTTCAATAAAAAATAGTAAAGCTAGGATATAGTTGGAGTTACTTTTAGTGTATGGCTACCGCCTGCTATATTGCTCGGCACTGTACAGGTAGTTTTTACTATAACATGTATATTGTCTGAAGTTATTTGCACACCAGGCGGAGGACTTAAAGGATTCAATTCAAGATTATGTATTGGACATCCAGTCCACGGCGTCACACCATCTATCAACAATTCATTCTTAACCTTGTCATTTATCTTATATCTCCCATCTTTCAAATCTATGGTAATTTCTGTAGTTTGACCCGGATATAAGGAATTTGGAGTTAATGTTACAACTGTTTTACAGTCATTTGAACATGATTGCTGAGTTTCGCCTGTTTCACATGCATTGTTATTATTGCATGTTCCAGCCAACTCTATAAAACCGTCAACAGGTGAAATATCCTGCGGATTGACATCTGCTATGTTAGTTATTCTAGTCCCACTTCCTGGAGCGCCGTTCCATATTGCTGCAGCCCATGCATAAACTCTTTTGCCAGCACAATCAGCAGGTATGGATGGAACAGTCCATGTGCCTGTGTATGTTGAACCTGAAATAGTTGGATTTACTTTGGTTATTCCTGACATATCCCCTGGTGGCACTGTGTATTCTATATCACACACACCATCGGTTGATTTTGCATCTATTTGGAAGTATGTGCTTGCATCTGTTGTGCATGAACCGGCAAATGTCGCACTCATAGATGCAGTTTCCCCAAGTTCGCAAGTTCCGCCTGCACAATTGGTTATTGATGCTGAGGTTAGCGTGCATGATGGTATTGTTGTTGTCGTACTAGTCGTCGAAGTAGTAGATGTAGTGCTAGTTGTAGTTGGAGTAGTTGTTGATGTAGTGCTAGTCGTAGGACAACTTCCACCTGCTGGTGGACAGACTACTGTATCAGAGACTTGACATAAAGCTATGCTATGATCGTGTGGATTAGTCCAAAGTACTGTATTCACAACACCGCCTACAGTATGTGTTCCTCCTGTGATAGAATCGCTTACAGCGGAGAATGTTGATCCTGTATACGCAGTTCCGTATGAACCATCAATAACACCGTGTGCATGATCCCCACCACCAGATCGCGTACCATCTACCCTAATATCCCAATCGTTGTTACAAACATCGTAGGTGCATGATTTAGAGTCTATAATAATTGAGCATGGGATAATTGTTGTAGATGTACTAGAAGTTGTTGTTGTAGTAGTAGATGTTGTCGAAGTAGTAGATGTGGTAGAAGTAGTAGTTGTTGTAGTAACCACCGCACATTCTACCTTTGCAGTAAAATATGCTTCTGTAGCACTACTCCATCTCCTAACAACAAAACAATGGCTTGCACCAAGACCCGATTTCAAGCCTGCAGCAGAAGGACAGTAATCAGTTGCATCACCCGAGTTAAGAGTACCACAAAAGCTGTTATCGGCTCCTGGACACGACCAAGCTGCATCAGAAACTCTGAGGTCGTGATCAGCGCCTGTCCCATCTTGAATATCTAATGTTAATCTTGCATCATTAAAATTCGGGTTAAAACCAAAATAAAATTGCAAATTTGTCGGTACCATATATCTGCTTGAAGTGTCTCCACACGACAGTGTTACACGCGAGGAATCAGTTTTACCTGGACATGTGGCTCCTGCAAGCCATTTATAATCATTTTCATAACAGCATATATAAGGATTTCCAAGTCGATTAAATCGAGTAACCCATAGCTTGCTCCAATCGCATACTGCCCATACATCTATAGCATCTGGACGTACAATTGGTGGATAAAAAGCTACGAGAAAAAGCAGGATTATAGATGCTGCGATTAATTTACCCATAATATCGTTTAATTTCCTAGGCTTAAATTTTGCTAAAATTTATCCTACTGTTATTGTCCTTTCCTCAGTCCAATAATTCTTATCGTCAACTGCCACGTGCGCTCTTAAATAAATCGTCCCTTTATCTTGAATAAATAGCGGTATGCTAAATTCATTTGGTATCACAGTATCTGATATGGCTGTTAATTCTGGATAGCCGGAATCAGCTGGGGCCACATCTGATAAATCGCCAGGAATTGATTTGCTCCCATAATGTACTCCAGTATGTTCTATGTCCTTCTTTGCATCAGAGTCTACTTTCCATGCGACGATAACTTTGGCATTAGGTTCGGCGGATGCAGGGACTTCAATAAAGCTGATTCCCACATTTAATGGTTGCTGTACAGGTGTTGCAATAGTTGTTGGTGCTGCTATTGGTGCAGGTGTCGGTTGTGGTGCTGCAGTTGGTGTACTTGGCGTTTGTGTGTAATAATTAATTAAATAGGCCGCAGCCAAAGCAATAAGAAAGATTACAATTATAGCAGGTGCGTTTTTCATAATTAAATTTATTTTGGATTAGATATAAGTTTTGCTATTTTCAGCTAAGGTTTGACTTCTTTACCAACTTCTATGAAAATATCATCTTTAAATTATTGCCCCCATCTGTAATTCATATAACTTAAAGATGTTATTTTTAATAACAACCTGTGGTAATGTGAAAAGAATACTGGTAGTCATTCCTACCAAAAATGAAGAAAAAACAATAGCTTCTGTTATAAATAATGCAAGACGCACAATCAATGAGAACAAACTAGGCAGCTCTAAATTTCTTATAATCGACGACTCTACAGACAGTACGCCGGCAAAAGCAAAAAGAGCAGGCGCCTTTATAGTCTGCGGTGAAGGCAAAGGATTAGGTGCTGCAATGTTTCTCGGACTGAAGAAATCATTGGCATTCAATCCAGATATAATCGTAACTATAGATGCCGATGGCCAAGCAGATGCAAATGAAATCCCAAAATTCGTCAAACCAATTCTGGAAAACAAAGCTGATTTAGTAATTGGTTCTAGATTCAAAAATCAAGGGTTGATTAACTATAACATGGAGCTGTCGCATCGCATAGGCACGAAAATTTTAGTGCAGTTATTGAGGCTAATAACCAAATTGCCCCTGACAGATTCTCATGGCGGGCTAAGAGCTATGAAGAGAGGGGTTGTAGAATCCTTGGAAATGATTGGGACGCACAGCTACGTTCAAGAAACAATAATCGATGCTGCAGGCAAAGGTTTCAGAGTTTTAGAGGTGCCTTCAATGTGGAAAAGAAGGCAGTATGGAACCACTAAAGTAGTTCGTTCTATAGGCAAATACGCCTTATTGACAATACCGATGCTTATACTTAGGGCAGGTTTGCACACGATGCTGTTCAATGCATTAGGCATAATTTTAATGTTGGGAGGTTTTATAGGGTTTTGGTTTGTCTTTTACCAAGAATCCTTTTCAATACAACATCTTGTAAATAGAATGCCTGCGTTAACATTGATAAGTTTGTTGCTGTCTGTCGGATTGCAGATGTTCTTTTTCGGCTTTCTCCTCAATATCATTACCGATATGAAAAATAAATTGGATAAGTTAAGCACCAAGAAGGTTTAGCGATGAACAAAAGGGAACCTTATTCAAAGGAAGCATTATCCCAAATACCTCGATTACTTAGCATGTTGGATAGAAACGAGGGTTCAAAGACATTCGGGTCATTTTATCGCGCCTATTGGCATGACAAAGCCACAGATGTAATCAATGCCCATCCCCAAATAGGGGCTTTAGCTTTAGCATTAGTATACAAAAAGAGTTTCCCCAATAACATTTTTTATAACAGCGATAAAATCAAGAAATGGGCGATAGCTGGGATGGTTTTTTGGGCGAATATACAAAATTCCGATGGTTCTTTCAACGAACATTATATAAACGAGCATAGCTACGGTGCCACAGCGTGGACATTGAGTGCGATGTTAGAAGCTTACAGGCTTTTAAAAACCGATATGCCTAAGCACCAGGCAGAGCTAGTTCTTGCAGCCATAATTAAAGCCGCTAAATGGTTGACACGAAACGATGACCCCGGGCCTTTAACCAATCACCAAGCAATAGCAGCATTCTCACTTAATCGAGTTTTCACTATTACTAAAAATAAAATTTTCCTTGAAGGCATGAAAGAAGAATTGGATAACATTTTAAAAAACCAATCTAAGGAAGGCTGGTTTTTTGAATATGATGGTGCTGATTTAGGCTATCTCACAACTACAATTAGTTTCCTTGCAAAATTGTACAATGAAAATAAAGATCCTGTAATATTTGAGAGCCTAGAAAAAGCCATAATGTTTTCATCCTATTTTATTTTCCCAGACGGTTCTTTCTGCGGGTTGCTTGGAAGCAGAAATACTTCACATTTCCATCCGCATGGGTTTGAATTGCTTGCAAAATATATGCCTCTAGCTGCTGCTGTTAAGTCAAAGTTTTTATTAGGCTTAAGTGCAAGAAAAGTTTTAACGCCAGACAAGATGGATGAACGATATTTTTCTAATTTAATAGTAGAGTTTTTGCAGTCTTACCTAGATTATTCGGATTATTTAGGCAAAGCAAGTCTGCCTGTAGAAGGAAAAGATTTCACTAAATATTTCGGCCATTCTGGCTATTATATGACAAGGACATCGAACTACTATGCAATAGTCAATATGAAGAAAGGTGGGGTTTCCAAAATGTTTAATTTCAAAAACAAGAAAATTATCGCCGACTCCGGTATTGTAGGCGTTTATAACGGTTCTTTATTCACATCTCAGGTGCAAAATAGCAGCGTGATTTCTATGAATGGCAATAACATAAACATAGAGGGCAGGTGTACTACAGTACCTGCTTATTATTTAACACCAAGCAGAAATATCATTTCACGTATTTTCCTTCTATTATTCGGCGGAAATACTAAATTATCCAACCTAATTAAGAAAACTTTGATTCGAAAAGTTATAACTAAGAAAAGATTAGTTAATGTAAAGTTTAAAAGGAATTTTAATTTCCTTAGAAATAAGATTCTGATTAAAGATACTATAATTGGCAAGAACATAAGTAAACTTTCTATTGAAGACATTTTTTATCCAAGATATGTGCCTTCATCTCGGTATTTTGCAGAATATGAACTGCAAAATGAAAATTTAGATTTCAATAAATTTTTAAAATCACTTAATCGACGTGGCGAATTCTTAATTAAAAGGCAAATAAATTTCTAAATAGAAAATCTTAACTTCTATAATTTTTAATAAGTTTAAGGTATATGTAAATTTCTACATAAGAATAATTATGTGCGGTATCGCAGGATTCGTTGGACTTGATGATAAGTCACTTCTAAGAAAAATGTGCAACATAATGAAGTACAGGGGGCCTAATGACGCTGGATATTATACTGACAAAGGCATTGCTTTAGGAAGCCGAAGACTTTCTATAATTGATATTGCTGGCGGGCGCCAACCTATACATAATGAAGACGAATCTATATGGGTAATTTTTAATGGCGAGATATACAATTTTCGTGAACTGCGAGATTTTTGTGAATCAAAGGGTCATAAGTTTTATACCAATACCGATACAGAAGTTATAGTCCATCTATACGAAATTCTGGGCGATTCCTTATGTAAACTATTAAGAGGGATGTTTGCTTTTGCATTGTGGGATAGTAACAAACAGAAATTACTTTTAGCTAGGGATATGGTGGGAGAGAAGCCGTTGTATTACACATTGCAAAATGATACTTTATTTTTTGCCTCTGAAATAAAGTGTTTATTGCAGAATGAAGAATTTAGGAGAAAAATTAATTTCCATGCTTTATACAATTATTTGTCATTAAGATATGTGCCAACCCAAGAAACAATATTTTCAGAAATTAAAAAGCTTCCCCCAGGACACATTTTGGTTCACAATAAAAATAAAATTGCAATCAAAAAATATTGGGACTTTGACTTGGAGAATGGCGGATATCATACAGAAAATTTCTATTTGGAACGATTGGAAAGATTGCTAAAGGAGTCTGTTAAGGTTCGTTTGATTAGCGATGTGCCTTTGGGAGTATTTTTGTCTGGTGGCATCGATTCTAGCTTGATTACTGGTTTGATGAGTCAGATGCTGGAAGAACCAGTCAAAACCTTTTCGGTTGGATTCAATCAACCTGATGACGAGCTAAATTATGCAAAGATGGTATCCAATCGTTTCGATACAGAGCATTATGAATTCGTTGTTGACCCAAAACAAGTAAATTTGCTACCAAAATTAATTTGGCATTTAGACGAACCTTTAGCTGATGCTACTATTATACCAACTTATTTGATATCAGAATTAGCCAAAAAACATGCTACAGTTGTGTTGGTGGGTGAAGGAAGTGACGAGTTATTTTCTAGCTACGTTCATGAAAAGATGATGATCTTAATGGAAAGATACAAGTCAGTTCTACCCGCCTTTACTAAATTATTTCCATTGTTGCCTGTTTCAATTTTAAACAAGTTTTTTGAATATCCGTCTTCAATGGGTATAAAAGGGAAGGAAAATTTAATCAAAATATTACTTTCTAAAGATTTATCTAAAAGATATTCAACATTTGTGTCCACATTTAATGAAGATGAGAAGGAAATTTTATTTCAAAAATATTTTAAACAAAAGTCTTTGCCGGTTGAACATATTTTTAAAAAATACTTTGATACACGAACTAATTTGGCTAATAAGATGCTGCTTGCAGATTTAGAAACGTGGCTTCCAAATTACATACTTTTGAGATTGGATAAGATGACGATGGCAAATTCTATAGAAGGCAGAGCACCATTTCTGGATCATAAATTGATTGAATTTTCTTTCAAACTGCCAATGAAGTTGAAGCTTAATGGAGTTACCGATAAATATATTCTAAGGAAGCTGGCTACTAAATTTTTGCCTAAAAAAATTGCTGAAAGGAAAAAGCGGACATTTATTACCCCCATGCATCTTTGGGGTGAGAAGGAGTTGTTAGAACTTAGTGAGCAATTGCTATTTGGCAATGGTTTTTTTAATAAAAATTATATAACCGAATTGCTTAACAGATACAAAACTTCGAAGCTGATTGTAGGCAGGCAGCTTTGGACACTTATCACATTTGTTTTATGGCATAAGATTTTTATAGAGAATAAAAAACCGAACAAGGAGATCTTAGAATAGCATAGGAAGATGAAAACTTATGTCAATAAAAAAAGCATCTCATAAAACCTATCAATATTTGGCATTAATTATTGCTTTTGCACTTATTTTAAGACTAATTTTTTTCATAGGTTTTGTCAATTGGCATGGAGACGACGGGGTATATATAAATTATTTAAGCGAGATAATAGAAAATAAACTACGTTTTGATGACTATAGAAATTTGTCACAAGACTCTAATGTAAGTTATAGTGCAGTTTTAAGATTAAGACCAATGCTTCTTTATACAACTGCATTTTTCTTTACACTTTTAGGTAGAAATGAATTGGCTACAGCCTTTTATCAAATCATTCTTTCTACATTTGGAATAATTTTGATTTTCCATTTCGGGAAAATGGTTTTTGATAAAAAAATAGGTCTATTAGCAGCGTTTTTACTTGCGTTTTACCCATTAGATGTTATTCTAGCAACTACAGTTATTCTACCAGATCTGCCACTTGCATTTTTCTTGGGATTAGCTCTATTTTTATTTTTAAAGGCGGAAAAATATAAAACTAAAGATGCATTTAAAAGCAAAAAAACAAAATTACTTTTATTATCAGGTATTTCTATAGGTTTGGGTTATCTAATAAAACCTGCAATACTTGTATTCATTAGCATAATTTTATTTTTATATGTCTTGGTAGAGAGAAAATTTTTAAAAAGTTATATTTTTATTGTTTTGGGGTTGTCTCTTATTTTAATCCCAGAAGGTATTTTCTATTATTCCCAATCTGGTGATTTCTTTCTAAATATGCACTTACAAATAGATGCTTTTCGTGACAAATATCATATATTCGAAACACCGATTGTTTTGAACATCACTCCGAATATAAAATTTTCCTATACAGATGGTACACCAATATTTTACGCCACTAGCTTATTTGGATATGGTTTTAGAGAAGATGCTGGAAATTTATTTGGATATTTCTATTACTTTGTTGTGGCAGCTATTATTTTTTCTTTGTTCAATAAAGATAAAAGAACCTTTTTCATAATTTTATGGCTAGTCTCACTGTTTTTATATTTGGAATTTGGGCCTGTATTGGTTGAACTAAGCAATGAAGGTATAAACTATTTGCTTATTTTTAAAAATAATAAATATACCAGTATATTGACTTTTCCTGCATTATTACTTTTATCGTATTTCTTGATTAATATCAATAGATCAATTTCCTTGATTATTATAATAATATTGCTTATAACTTCAATCCAAAATGTCGCTCTATTCTCAGAATTTACTTCTAGCGCAATTTCTAATGTAAGAGATGCTGCAGCATTTTTAAAGGAACAGCCAAAGAAAGATATATGGGTTGATCCTGTTTCCTATGGAATGTTTAAATATCATTTCGGTTTTAACCAAGATTACGTATTAAAATTGCTTTATAATTACGATATAGACAAAATAAAAGATGCCTATATTTTAGACGGCGGTAGTAGAGGTGTGTATATTCATTATTCAATGATAGAAAATATCCATAAGGAAATTATAAGTCGTTTGCCCCAAAGTTGGAAAATAATCAAAGTTTTTGAGAATCCTTTCCGAATGTTCGAAAAAAATTCACTTGATATGATAATTTATTATGCCCCACAATAGCTATAATGCAATAAGAATCTGTTATTTTCGATGCTTGCTAGTGTTCCTAAATATTAAATATTGTAAACCAATTTAATTTATGCTAATTTTAGGCTTCTGGGATGGGCATGATTCTGGAGCATGCATAGTTGAAGATGGCATTGTAAAAGTTGCAATAAATGAGGAAAGATTAACTCGGAGGAAATTGGAAATCCACTTCCCCAGTAATTCTATAAAGGCATGTCTAAGTTACATGAATTTAAAACCTTCGAATATAGATGTGATAGCAACTACAACAAGTGATTTCTCAAAAACTTTAACTAGAATATTCCCTTCAATCAAAGAAAATTATTATCTTATAACTAGGAGAAATGTAGAAAAGCCTAGGTTTTTTTCCCTGAAGAAAAAATTGAAATATGCAGTAACAGAAAGAGGAAATTTAAGGGGGTTAAGTAATAGGATAAGTTCCTATTTGCTTAGAAAAAGACTGAAAATATTGGGCTTCGAAAAGCAGAAACTGTATATAGTCGACCATCATCTCGCTCATGCTGCATCGGCAATATACACAAGTGGAATGAAAAAGTGTTTGTGCATAACTCTTGATGGAGTAGGCGATGGACTTTCCGGAAGTATCAGTGTATTTGACGGCAATACAATAGAAAGACTGTCTTCTATACCAGCTAAAGATTCTTTAGGCACATTTTACGAGCAGATAACTACACACTTAGGTATGCGTGAGCTTGAGGACGAAGGCAAAGTAATGTGCATGGCTGATTATTCTTATCCAATTGAAGATACAAAAAATCCAATGATCAATTTCTTTGAAGTAAAGGGATTGAAAATAATAGCTAAACATGATACACTGAAGAGATATTCATTGATAGAGAAACTAGCTTGGAAATACCCTAGAGAACAATTGGCTTACATGGCGCAACGTGTTCTTGAAAAGAATTGTGTCATGCTATTTGACAATGCTATTGAAGAAACAGGCCTGAGAAATGTGTGTTGGGCAGGCGGTGTAGCTTCCAACATAAAAACAAATATGAAAATAAGGCAATCATTGAAAATTAGAGATTGGTTTGTTTTCCCGAATATGAGCGATGGCGGGTTGGCAGTAGGTGCAGCTCTGTATATAAGTTCGCAAATTGCTGGAACAAAACCTTATGCACTTGATAATGTTTATTTAGGCCAAAACTATTCTGATGATGAAATAAAAAATCAATTGAAGAATGCGA
Organism: Candidatus Aenigmatarchaeota archaeon; assembly: GCA_016198705.1. Classification (GTDB taxonomy): domain Archaea; phylum Aenigmatarchaeota; class Aenigmatarchaeia; order CG10238-14; family SCSR01; genus JACQIA01. The sequence continues at coordinate 13,964 of JACQIA010000046.1, read as the reverse complement.
AGTTGGATTATGAATATAGGAAAGACATAGCTGAAGTGGCTGCAGAGCTCGTTTTAAATAACAATTTTGTATTATGGTTCCAAGGGAGAATGGAATTTGGACCCCGTGCACTTGGAAACAGAAGTATCATTGCCCCGTCTTCTTCAGAAGAAGTAAAGGAAAAGCTTAATCTAATAATTAAAAGGAGAGAATGGTATCAGCCTTTCTGCCCGACTGTTTTGGAAGAAGATGCCAAAAATCTTTTTGGTAATGTGGATAAATACGACAAGTTTATGACAATGGGCTATATGACAAGGAGAGGAATGATAGAAAAATTAAAGGCAGTGATAAGTGTAGATCTATCTTCACGCCCCCAGATGCTTGGTGATGAAAATGGGATGTTCAGAAAACTTCTTAAAACTGTTAAAAAAGGATTTGGTTATGGAGCGGTTTTGAATACTAGTTTCAACATTCATGGCTATCCTATTGTAAACACCCCTAAGGAGGCTATAGAAGTTATGAAAGCAACTAAAAGTAGATTCCTCTGCCTTGGGAATTATTTCGTGGAGCTGAAAAAGTGAAGCCACAAAACACGTTCTTAGCACTTATGATTTTTTTATTGGCTGAATATTTTGGTATAAATTATTTATCAAAAACATATCAAACTGCAATTGTTGACTTTCTGATATATTCGCTCCCTCTGTCTTTGCTGATTTCCTTTTCGGCAATTTTAGTCCTTTCGGTCATGAATAGGTATACATTTGCTAGAAAATTTAGCAAGGTTGCCAAAAAAACTTGGATTGCACTGTTGCTTATTTTCCTTTTAGGATTTTCATTGAGAGCTTTAACTCCGCAAACCCATAGAATATACTTTGATGAGGATATTTTCGAAAATATAGCACAGAATATTCTGAATAGTGGAAGAGCGATTTTATGTAACTATGGTACGCCTTCGGGTTGTGAGGAATATATTCTAAACAAGCAACCTAACTCTTATTCATTTTTACTTGCAATAACTTATGCTGTATTCGGAGTTAGCGAAGCCGCTGCTTTTTGGCTGAATGTGTTCATTGGAAGCGTGACAACATTTTTCATCTTCATGCTTGCCTACATTATATTTAAGAATGAAAAAATTGCACTTTACTCATCGCTTGTTTTCACTTTAACACCACTGCATATAATATGGAGTGCTACAGCAGCCACCGAACCTTCGATGGTGCTTTTTGTTGTTTTGGCAGCAATATCTTTTATTTTATATCTCGAAATTAAAAAAATCTCTATTTTGTTGCTATTTTCATTTCTGCTTATTTTTACCCTCCAAACTAGATACGAGTCACTTCTACTCGTAATTCCGCTATTGATTTTGTTTTTACTCTATGGCAAACCTGTGCGTAACCTTGAACTTCATGGGAAAAAATTCTTACTTATCTTTCCATTAATGCTTATACTATTAACTCCGCATTTATTGCATCTTGATTATGCCAATAAAGATAGTTGGGGAAGTTCTGGGGAAAAATTGAGTGCTAAATATCTTGGTTTCAATCTTTCAATAAATACCGCATTCTTTCTTGAAAATACTCGCTATCCTGCATTTTTCACGCTTGTTGCCATTATTGGAGCGATATATTCTTTGATTAATAACAGGAAGGCATTTGTATTTTTGGGTTCATTATTCACAGTATTCTTCACTGTCTACTTGTTTTTCTATGCCGGGCATTATAATGCCGGTGTTGATGCCAAATATTCTTTAGCTGTAGCCCCGCCTTTGGCTGTTTTTGCAGGGCTAGGATTTTTCTTTCTGGAGGGAAAAATTGGGAAGGTTTTGCCAAATAGCTATATAGTCATAATTTTATCAATTCTTATTGCATTTTCCTTTTTCATCCCTTATGTCGCGACAATATGGAAGGAATCCTTCGCGGCAAGGGAGTATCATGATTTTGCTTTGCGTACTGCAGAGAAGCTGGACCCAAACTGTTATATATTCAGCCATGTGCCTAGCATGTACATCGTAAACGGTAAGAATTCCGCGCAACTTTGGAATTTAAACGCGCCTCAAAAAATGAAAAATCTATCGGAAAAAACAGATTGCATAATTTATGATGAAGGCTATTGGTGCCAGTTACCAGCGCCTTATAACACCGTGGGTTGTCAGAATTTTCATTCTACATACAATCTCACGCTTATAGACAGATACGCAGTAAATGGAAGTTCACTTGTTTTTTCGTTGTACTATGTAAAAAATAAAATTACATAAAATTGAATTCACTTTCTTCCAGCTTTACTCTTTATTTGGAAGTATATGAAAATTACAATTAACAAGAAAATTGAAATGTGTATCCAAGGAAAATTTTGGGGTATTGTAGCATCACCAACTTTCGCTACTGCAGTGGCTTGAGAGGAGTAATGCATGTTATTGTAGTCGTACTCTAGTGATGTTAAAATCACATAAGCGCTTCCTTTCAATGCAGCCAGATTCGATACGCTAAACTCCATTTGGTATTTTTCTTTAGCATTTACCGCCACAGTCTTTTCATAATCGTTCGTTTTCAATTCTCTTGGGAGGAAGAGCTTTACTTTTATTTCATGCCGAATCTCGTCGAGATTTTTTATATCTAGAATAAGGTTTTCACTTCCGCTTGCTCCTAAACGAAGCTCAGAAATGCTGCCAGTGACTTTAGAATTGGTAGATGCCTTATAGACTATGGAAGCTGGCGAAATCGAAGAAAACAAATAACCATTTATGTCAGTATATTCTGTTAAAACTGTTGCAGGATATCTTCCTGCAAGTAGCTCCTTTGTCCTTGTTATGTTGATGATTCCCTCGAAAGTAGCGTTTGGATTTAATTTATCTAAATTTATTTCATCCGATTCAAAACCTTCAGGTAGAATTAACGATATATGAAGATTGAGGGCAGGCTCATCACCAGAATTTACTAATTTTATGTTAGCTTGAGCGGAATTTTCTATTCTTATTTCCGAAATAGTTGTTGATAAAGTGATGAAGCTTGCGGAAGCTGTATTTATTAGAATTAGAAAAGCAAGTAAAAATGTTAATAGTTTCATAGTAATTTATTAAGAGTTACTGTTTTATATTGTAAAATTTTACTTACACCCTAACAGAATTTCTTTCCAAGACTCCTCTTGAACTTCTTGAATGAAATTGTGCAATTATTTGCAAATACTAAGTTGTGCACATGCTTCACCAAGCACATCAGCAATACTGGGTATCTTAATTTCCTCTAGTTCACTTTCCGAAGTTCCTGCTTCCCCTGTATATGTCGGAATTTCACCACGCAATATTGGAGCAACAAATTCCAAATAATCTATAAATTCTGCCAGTTCCCCTCTTTTTTCCTCAGAACCTCCTGATAAAGCATCAACTAAATCTTTTGCAGTCCCACCTCTGTATAAGATATCTACCACCATTGAAGCAGTCCTGACATTTCCAATCATTTCATCCAATGACGGAACTAGTCCCAAATCTCTTCTTATACTATCAGCTTCTCTAAGAAACTCATATTGTGTAATAGAGCCTTCTTGAACCTGTTGGTACAAACTTCCTGTTCTAGCAACAACTTTTTTATCATCCACCAATGTTAAATTGGTTCTCGGCAATCTGCGAGCTTCCATATCTTCCGGAGTTGTAGTGAAATTTATATCCAGTCCAAGTCTGTTATCTCTTCCTAAGTAAATGCCATGTTTCAATGCAACCTGCCGCGCTTCAAAGTCAAGAATTAACACAACGTCTTTTTGATATGGCAAAATCCCTTCAGCTTCACTTGTTTCTTGGTACAAAGTCAATTCTAATGGTTCTAATCTTCGGGTTTTAGAATTGACTGCAAACAATGATGGCATAAATACTGTTCTAAAAATTTCAGAACCCATCTCGTCGTCTACATTCAAAGCCGATGCAACTTCTTTTGAAGGATCTCTTCCTTGTGATGCTGCATTTGCAGAAGCTATATACAATTCCGTTCCTTTCGCATTAACACTTTCGATAATTCTAACAGCTTCATTTAGATTGCGTATGTCTACTAATCCCTGTATTCTTTTTGGCGAGTCACTGGTATATTTATGTAACTCTTCAAAGACCCATCCACTTACTTTTTGTTCATAATTGTCACCGTACAAACTTTGAAGTAAATCAAGTTGTCGAGATCGTGTGTAAGTTGTTTTGAATCGTTGTATGAGTTCGTTTTTCGCTACTGTAACTTTGATTGCATCTAAATCTTCTCTAGACAACTCCCCTTCCAAAAACAACCTAACTAATTCTCCCCTTACATCTTCGTCTCTGGTGATGTTTTTGAATGAAGTTCCAGATGCCTCGTATCTAGCTATTACAAAAGGTTCATCAGATGTAGAGGAACTAAAGTCAGTTGCCAAATAAACAACAGTCATTACAGGAACACCATTTTCGTAAGAGACAATCAAGTGCCTCCCGCGATTTACTTCTTTGAATTTTATATCCTCAAACCATGCTTTATTATATGATCTACTAGGATCGCCTACTAAATATCTGAAATTCTTAAGATTATCGTCGAAAGCAAATCCACCATAAGGAACAAGTGATAATTTTTTACCAAACAGTTCCAAAATGTTCTGGGCTTCTCTCCTTCGATGTATTTGAAATCCTTGAAACTGCCGTTGGTTATGCTTAAGCAGTTCATTCTCATGGTTTGATACTACGAAAAATGTATAAGCGTTTACTGAATACCCGTCCTCATCAAATCCATATGTTGCACCTACCGGATACAATTCATAATCCCTACCTCCTATTGGTAAAGTAAAGCGTCCACTTGCATTTTTACCCTTCTCATCAAGTACAGCAAAATATGAACTGTCACCTTCGCTGAATGCAACTAAAGTTTCTAAAGATTCTCCCCCACCGACAAACGGTATATCAGTTATGAATGCATCCTCGTACTCTAAATCAGGACGAAGTTCCTGATATATTTCTCGCCCTTGCTCTTTTGGAACTTTCCACGGTATTACCCTACCTTCTGATTTAATAGACCCCTTAATAGCTTTGTCTTCCTCTATAGATGGGGCAAAGAAATAAGAAACTCTAGGATACAAAAACAGAGATAATGCAGTCAATCCGCCTAATGCTGTAAGACCCAAAGCACTTTTTGCAAGAAATTTAGATATTTTCCCTCCACCCCCAGGACTTTGTGGTCTTCCTTCCTGTGTTTCTTGTTTGGGTGTTTGCATCTCTGCCGATCTATTCAAATGTGGTGGTGTCTCGTCAGGTAAATTTATTGCGTATATGGTAGGTCCGCTAAATGATTTACCTATTCTATCCCAATAAACCGCATGAAATGCATTATATACAACTTCCTTTAGATACTGGGCATTGACAAAACTTTGTGGAACATATAGCCCACGAGCACCCCATTTAACAAAGTCATCTTTAAGGCGCCATAAGCCATCTCTTTCTACAAACAAGTTTTCTGCATAACGATTTAATTGGGTAGCAAGTTCCATTAATTGAGGAGATGTTTCTTATCAATTTAAACATTGCCATTTAGTCCAATAGGCTGCAAAGTGGCAACAGTATACAAATCTTTATGCATGGCTAGGAGAAGCTTTAATAGGTCTTTCTGTCAGAGTAATTACAGATTGCTCAATCAATGTCAAATCTGTTCTGACTAACCATTTAACAAACTCGTTTTCTTCGTTTAATTGGTATAAAGTAGCTTTGCCCACTTGTTTAATTGGCTTGACTATTTTGTACTGCTCCAATTTCTTCCAAACCCTGAAGAAAGAGTTCCTGCTCAACCCTGTCTTTTGTATAATTTCATTTTTGTAGACAGATGTAAATAAATTGTCTAATAAAAAATCGATTACCCTTAATTCTGTAGTGTCTCCTAACACATCTAATAACAGTGATTTATCGGTGACCATAAAATTTACATAAGACCTAAAGTATATAAAACTATACTTACAAGTAACTATAAGTGAACTTATGGTGGATGACGAAAGCGAGGCTGATGAGAAAGTTAAAGCAATGATTTTGCATACATTAGCCAGAAAGCGAAAATGGGGTAAATCGCACACGCCTTTAATTAACATTGTTAAATGGGTTGTCATAAGGAAAAATGGCAAGCGCATGAAGAAATTAATTAGCGAATTAAGAAAGGAAGGCTTGGTTAATATTAAACCAACACATTATGGCGAAGAAATTTCTCTCAATTTTTATCAAAAAGAAAAGGTAATTGAAGTTATTAAGAAATATTTCAACGATTTTATCGCTAACATAATTTCCTAACCATCTAGTGCAATATTATACAAATCTTTATATACTGCTGGGGTAATCATATCTAAAATATATCGGAAAAATAAACATATTGAAGTAAAAACCGATATATTTATAAATATCCACGCTAAGTAAATAATCATGCTAGTTGAAAATATATTAGGCTCGAAATCGAAGGTTAAGTTGTTAAGAATATTTTATGACAATCCGAATAGAGAGTTTACCCTTTATGAAATAAAAAAGACTTTCAATCTATCTACAGGAACTATAAACCCTGTTCTCAAATCGCTGGTTAACAATAGAGCTCTTTTATCTAGAAGAGTTGGCAAATCAATTCTCTATCAATTGAATTCTAACAACTTAATAGTTAAAAAAACGGTAGAAATTTTCGAATCCGAAAGAACACTACTGTTTGAAAAAGCGAAAGAAGTTGCGAAAAAAATAGAGAAATCGGATATTTTATCTATAGTATTGTTTGGTTCAGTAGCAACAGGAAAAATTACAGAATTGAGCGACATAGACATTCTTATTGTATACAAAAGCAAATATCACATCGTGAAAGCGAACATTGGAAAATTAATAGAAAAATATTTGGAACAAGAGATACTAATATCACCGATAATCTTATCAAAAAATGAAGTTATAGAGATGTTAAACAAATATGACAGTTTTATACTAAGGGTTCAAGATGAGGGTAAAACATTATACGGGAAATCCTTGGAGGGAATAAGGCATGGTTAAAGAGGAGAAGCGTGAAGAAGCTATGAAATACCTGAACAAGGCTGAGGAATTTTTAGCGATTGCAAAAATAGCATTTCAACAAGCAAAATCTAATGTGGCGTCTTTTGTTGCGATACAGGCAATAATTAATGCTAATGATGCTTTAACAGTATTTTTTTTAGGAAAAAGAGCTAGCATGGACCATAAAGAAGCTATAGACATGCATGTGGAGACTGTAAGGAAAATACAAGACAGTTCTATGAGAAGCATTTTACATAGTGCATTAAGCTCGAGATCAGAGGTAGGATATTCTGGGAAGGTAGTTAAAAAGGAGGAGGCGGGAAATTTCTTGAGAGATGCTACACGCTTTGTGGAATGGGTTAAAAAATATGTGAAATAAGATATTTCTTAACCATTCAGTGACAACAGTATACAAATCTTTATATACTGCCTAGGTAAGGTTTAACTGTTGGTATAAATGAACTACAGGAATATTTTTCCATTTGCTAGGCACACCAGAGAAATAACTAGCGAACAGACAGGCATTGTTGCACCAGAATATCAGACGCCTAAAAGAGGGGTGCCATGGGTTAGGGGTTTGATGGTTTTATTAACACTTGCTGGTGTTGGATTTGGTGCCTATAAGGGTGGTGAGTATTTAATTCAAAGATACAATAATCATGCTCCTGTGAGTAGGCCTGTTGATAAGATTGCTGAACCTAAGGCTACGGTTGAAGTACCTAAAGATTATTTTCAAAGTAGTAATGGTCTTATTAGGGTCGCATTAATATGTCCGCCTTGTACCGAAGAAGAATATAATTCCATTCTAGAAGAAATGAAGAGCGCGCATGTGCATAATTTAGATGTTTTAGATGAGGATACTTTTGGCTACAAGCCCTTCACTAGTATCAATCTCAAAGATAGGAAAGAGGTTGAAATGGTATTGCAATGGGCAGAACCCGGAGTTTGGGAACACGAAGTCGCACATATTTTGCAAGCTAATTTATTTGATACATCAGAAAGATGGTACGCTGAAGGATTGGCCAATTATTCTCAGACATTATATGGAGCAAAATCTTCACCTGTACAAAATGGGTCTGTATATCAGAGATGTGAAGAAAACCCATTAATGACTCGCATAACTGAACAAAGAGGAGTGGAAAAGGGTCTTTATTGTGGAGGTCGATTAGTAATAGAAAATAATATACTTAAAAAAATATCCACCGGTACAGATATCTGGGAGATATATAAATCTAACCCAGTTTTAGCGAACGCTTGGAACACGGGTGATTTATTTTTCATGTTGTTAGAACAAAGAGGTCTCACTGTAGAAAAAAATCAAACAGCACTCGTATTATTAAAGCAGATGTATAAATCAAGATTAGACCAATGGCAACAATCACAGTCAGCACCTAATCCTGAACCCATTAGTGTACATGATATAAGAAGAGCATACGAAAGAACATTGGACCTAGATTTAGGCTACGTATTTAGTGTATTAGGACCTGGAATAAGAAATAATGACATACGCTTAACCAGACCTATTGAGGAGCTGTTAGGAGATCAGTATATCCGCTAGTCATAACAATATAAAAGTAATAAAGACAATGGCGCTAAATAGCATGGAATTAAGATTCGTTGTTTCTACCCATCTATAAATACCGTTTTCTTGTATACATTTCCAGCTATCTTTTTCATATGTCTGCACATTACCAACACTATTTTCATCACACTTAATCCACGTTCCAGGATCACATAAATATGCAGGATTCGGAGACGGACCTGGGTCAATTCCTTTTGCTACGCATGTACCATCTGTAGTACTAGGCCCACTTGCATCTTTTCTGCAGCAATAATTATTATCGCAGTTGTTATTTGCATTACAAACAGTTGTGACACACGAACCGTATCCAGCACAAGTACCTAAACAAGTTTTGGTTCCTGGCTGGCCATTGAGAAAACATGGTTGAGTCTTTGTTAGTGGATCATTAGTGTCACACACCTCCCCACACTCAACCTCTCCATCACCACACCAGCTGAAGTCTAAAATTTGATCAAATGGCGGGTCCCCTAACCTTCGCCTGCTGTTTAGAATGGATGTAACGCAGGTTCCGCTAGGATAAGTAAATGGGCATGTAGATGTTAAAGAAAAGCCCCCTGTCAAATCATGGGTTGCGCTCTTTGAATTTACGCCGCTTCTGATGCATGCTTGGTCGAGCTGCGTGCTGGGGCAAATTGGATCCGGCTCAGGCTCGTATACATTAGTAACTTCAAGGTCTTTATCGCAATCTGTTGCAGCAGGGTTGTCATCAAACCAGTAAGTGTACGCCTTGGCGCCCTCCGAAACAATTTTATACAAGCCTCCGCTTCCGTCTGTCTCATCTTTGGCATCAGCGGTCACAGTCGCAGTGCACGGGCCTATACCGAAACTGCGGGAAGGTGGCGTCGGGCTCATGTCACAACTGCCAGTATAGCACTGAACGTCAGAACTCCAACCGCCGGGTGCAGTACATGTAACGCCGTCGCTCTGAACCCTCACATGAAGCTTGTACCAGGTTCCTGTTAATATACCCCATGTCCTACCTGCTGTTTGAGAAATAGAGCAACCGTCAGTAGGAACAGTGCATGTCGTTCCGCCTGTTGTATCTGTCGTATCTCCGTATGCTAAATCCGATCTAGCCCATTCCATCAAATACGTATTCGCCCCTGTAACAGCACTCCAATCAAGTCTGATTATGTTGTTTAATGCATCGTAAGTGCAAAAGACTCCAGCAGGGGTTGGACATGTATTTATTATTGTCGTACTAGTTGTCGAAGTAGTAGATGTGGTACTTGTAGATGTCGTTGATGTGGTAGATGTGGTGGAAGTACTTGTGGTAGATGTAGTGCTAGTCGTAGATGTTGTACTTGTAGTTGCAGGTGCAGTAACTGACACACTGCACGACGCAGTAGAATCTGCCAAATCACAATTCGCTGAACTTACACCTGTCGCACCATAACATTTCACACTATATGTATACGTCCCTGCTGTTGCAGGCGCTGTAACAAAAAATGAGTCAGAGTTCCACGCACAATTATTCCAATCAGCCCCATAATTACATTGCTGTCTGCTCCCACTCAGCCATAGAGAGCGGTGTTCATAAGGATACGTAGGGCCGGTTCCATAAAACTGGAATGATATCGTAAAGCTACTTCCCGTTTGCACAGAAGCAGGGCAGCTTAAGCTTTGAATATTACATAAGTTGCATGCAGGTATAGTTGTACTACTTGTCGATATGCTGCTAGATGTCGTACTTACACTGCTGCTCGTCGTCGATATGCTACTAGAAGTCGTAGAAATGCTACTTGTCGATATGCTGCTAGATGTCGTACTAGATGTAACAGGACAATTATCATTCGGCTCACACCAGTCACCAATTTCGAAATCAGAGCAATATTCAAACCCAGCCCCACATGTATCACAACCAAAACAATATCCGCCATGATCAGCTTTAGCATACTGTGCGAAAATTACAAAAAGCGAAATTACTGCAATGAATACTACTACTTCACCATAAATGAGATTTCTTTTTATTTTAAAGCTTGCCTTCATCATTAATCAACTCATATAGCTTTCTCATACCTGCTTCGTAGTTCCTCACCGGTTTTCCTGTCTAGAAAAACTCCAACTCCATTGAGGATATCTCCTTTCTGCTCAACAGGATTATCTAATTTTATCTCAATTCTCCAGATATCTTTACCTTCTTGAGTTGTGTTAGCGGGACGATAATTGCTTCCTTGAAATATTTCTTGCACTTTGCCCGCATATTTAGATGTCACTATGTCAATAGCTTCCTCACAGCTTACCTCCCCCTCAACCTTTGTAAATTTGCTGCACATATCTGCATATTGTTGTGTAGGCGAATATGCAAAATAAACAATGGATACAGCCAAAATTATTGATAAGACAACCAGCACTGGCAAAATTGTTTTAGACTTGTTATCTATACCAGCAATAACTTCCCTGACAGCTTTGGTTATATCCTCGCTCTTATACCCCCCTTCCCGTAAGTCTCTCTTAATCTTGGATAAAGGAACATTCTCTCTCAAGCTCTTCTCTATAGTCTTCTTTAGAGATACCATTACTTAGAATTTGCTTTAGAAGGTATAAATTTTTACTTTGCCTTCCATCTTATTAGATTTCAAAGCTAGAAGTTTTAAATGAATTTAGCGAAAAATATGCACACCAAGCTCTCAAACTCATGTCTACGGCCTTGATTTTCTTAATCATATCGAGATTTATCTAAGAACAATTGTTATTGAGAATTCTTAGACACGCTTTACATACCCTAAAATTTAAGTATTTAAAAAAGATTAATTAATTGCTGATTTTATGTCGCTATTAACAAAAGAAGAGAGGGAAGCAATAAAAGAAGCTATAGATAGCAGAATAAAACATTTAGAAGCTGTTGTGCCTTATTTAAAACCAGAACCGGCAAAAAGAGATAAAAGAAAAAGTAAAGTTTTGACATCTGTTAAGAAAAAAATATTAAGGTATTATTTATGAAACTGGATAAGAAATTGTTCGATGTTCCAGAATTAGATAGATTGGTAAAAGAAGCCAGACGTAGGCATATTATGGATAAAGTAAATTACAAGAAACTATAGATCTTTAGGGTGTAGTTATATTTTCTCTAAAGCTTTTACCGACTCATAACGATTTAAATAATTGTAACCAAACATAAGATATGTGGTAAAAATGGATAGAAATGAAAAATCGCAAATAGATGTGGATATGAATAAACTTATTAGTAGAATATCAAAAAGATTAAAATCAAGAAATAAATTTTCTTAATTCCCCCATTCCGATTGCCTTTTCATAAAATTCTTTTTCCCAACTTTTACACTACCATAGTTGAAAAGCTTATATAGGTGTGTCGACTTTAATAATTTATGACAGAAAAGCAAAAAAAACTTGAACGACTTTTAAGAAAAGCAGACAGGTTTAAAATATTCGAAAAAATGAAAAAAGCAGATGAAGAGCTAGGGTTAGATTAATTCTCTAGGATGTTTAATTTCTATATCAAATTCTTTTTCTAAAGTTTCATTGTGAACCAAAGCAGTATCAAGGGTCACAAGTGCTTTAGCATTGTCCTCAGCAGCACATGCCAAAATTTGTGCATCCGTTCCTTTAACTCTATTATCAATGCGTTTAATTTTGTCAAGGATTTCGCCGATATCCCGTGGGGCATAAAATCCTATTTTTTTGTTTTCTACCCAGCTTGTTATAACATCTAAAGCAATATATCTTTCATTTGCAATTTTTAATTGATAGATTATTCTTAGCAACACTTCTCCTAATGCAGGCAATGAAAATTTACCTCTGTAATTATAACCTACAATATTAAGATACTTTCTGCATTGTCTACCTGCTTCAGTAATCGATGGTTCTCCAATTATTGAAGTATCTATATGATGCAGGGGTAAAGCTTGTAATTTTTTCTGTAGGGTTAGAAAAGTCTTTCTTTTCATCTTGCTCACCCGAGCAATCCAAGAGTCGCCGCCACTAGGAAGGTCAATTGCCGAATCTCGAATCTGGAGCGGTATTTGAATATGCCGTTGCTCGAAAGTCTTATCGTCCCTCTATCCCCATTTATTGTCACTTGATATTTTTGATTCCCGTTGAGGAACCGTATCTTCGGCCTGAAGCTTATTACCCTTAGGCAGTCTGGAAATGACTGGAGATATTGTTTGAACTTTTCATTGTTATCCAGCAATCTGCCTCTAAGTATTTCATACATCAGTCCATGTATGTTCTTGAACATCGCCTGCTTCAATTCTACAGAATGCTGCGAATAGATTTTCTGCAAATCCTCAGACTTTAGTTTTATCGGAGTAACGTCAGCTCCCAACAGATCTCCTATGACTTTTGCTATCTCCTCAGCCTTATAATCCCCTGTGTAGACTTCCAAAGTATTAGTCAGAAGATAGATGTAGCAATACACCCTCTTCAATATCCTATCCTTGCCATTCTGCTTTAGAACACCCACAATCTCTGTAGTGTCGTCATCTCCAGCCCCCTTTATCGCCTCTTCTATATCCTCATAGTACCAGTACGCTATGTAGGCCTCGTTTCTGTTGTATTTATTTGGTCTGGCAGTTAACCATCTGTCACCATTTTTCTTTCCATTTAGTCTGTTGCATATCTCAGCAACACTAGGCAGTTTACTGCAATGGAATACAGTTAATGTAGTCATGTTTATCACCTCTAATTTTTAATAGTTAATATCTATACAATAATAGTTCGTCTATGGTATTTAAACTTAACTGGAGTAGACTTCCGATGGTTGGATGGAAAAAGCTGAATTACGGCAGAGATTATGGAAAACTGGCCTATTTTGTCTGATTAGGGCTATGGAAAGCTTTAAATAGCTAGACATTAATTAACTACATATTAATTGTTAGTTTAAGGTGATATAAAATGGAGTTCAAAACTACAAAAGAGGTTGAATACGATACAAAAAATGCCAGAAGAATTCTTGATGTATTGAATGAAAGTATTCGAGGAATGACTATACACGACATAGCCGAAAAACTAGATCTAAACCGGCATACTGTAACCAAGATATGCGAAAGGATGCTGATAGAGAAGAAGATAAACTATGATGAGAAGGGGCCTGCGAAGATATACTATTCTGTCGGACCTAATAAATTTGTCGGTAGAGTTGACCAAGGTAAAATGGACAAGATATGGATTGATACATTTAAGCAGCCTAGATACGAAGGTGAAGAGGAATTTGTCAGATTGAATCAAACCAAGCATGATCATTTGATAAGGGCAAGCAGCAAGTTCAAATCTGTCGGGGCTATTGCTGTCAAGAAAAGCCAATTGGTTAATTTGATAAAAATTCTCAGAGATATTGCAAGGAAAGAATTTGGATTGAGTGTTTAGAAAAATTTCAAAAATTTAAAAATCTTTAAATCAGCTGCTCATGATAATCGGAGGATTTATTTCGGATATACCGCATGC